>JABDMQ010000058.1 GCA_013001365.1 Flavobacteriaceae bacterium | reverse complement strand
TCAAGGAGCAAGATCCGGATATCATCAGTTTACAGGAATATATGCCGAATCCAGATGTTGTGCTTTCGGCCTATCCTTACCAATTCGAGAAATTGAATGGAGATAACACCAAGATCGGTCAGATAATGGCTTCTAAATTCCCAATAGTTAGTTCTGGCTCTATAGAGTTTCCAAACACAAGCAATAATGCAGTGTTTATTGATGTCGTTATAAAGCGTGATACCATTCGAATTTACAACATACATTTGCAGTCTTTGCATATTAGTGCTGATGTCGCTGGACTTAATGCTGGTAATTCCAATATGTTGGTGAAAAAAACCAGCGAGACTTTCAAGATTCAGCAAGAACAAGCTGAATTGTTCTTGGAACACAAGAACCAGTCGAACTTAAAGACCATCATCACAGGCGATTTTAACAATACGCCTTACTCTTATGTTTATAGAAAGATAAAAGGCAATTACAATGATGCTTTTGATATGGCAGGAAAAGGATTTGGTAGGACCTTCGATTTTAAGTTTTTCCCTATTCGAATAGACTTTATTTTATCGGATAATGCTTTTCAAGTCAACGGCTTCACTTCTATTAGTGAAAAATATTCGGATCATTACCCCATAATTGCGAAGCTAAAGTTGCATTGACCAACAGTCTATGCCATCAGCTAAAAGATGAATCAAGAGACCAATGGCAAATACCCTTGTTATTTTAGGAATCAATAGTATAAAATAAATGGCCATTGAATAATAGGAGTGTAATGGATGAAAACCTATGCTGCACCTATTTGGGTCGAATATAGGGTCTGCAAGTAAATGGTCTAGGTCTATGATCATGGCCAAGATCATAATCAGATATGCCTTCTTCCAGATTGGCCTGAAGAACAAGACTGCAATTAAAAGTGGTAATAAGAAATGAATCCCATAATGAATTACTTGTTGGAGCATGTTACAAGGATTGAGATTGAAGGTAATTAATTGCGTTCGGCCCTTCATTGAACAATAGGTCTAGTATGCTAAGGTTTGGTAGAAACCCATGTTTGTTTGAGAAAACCTGAATATATTGATCAAATGAAACAAGTAGTGCCTGCTTTGCATTGACAAGGTACCGGTAGTCCTTAAACTCTGAAACATCCTTTGAGAATTCTGCAGTGAAATCATACTCAAAATCCAGCTCAAGGCATTCTGAAATCACCTGGATACACTCTAAATTGTATTGAAACAATAAATCTTTGTTTTCCGAATAAAGTGGTCTCAATTCGTCTTCATAATGTTCGAAAAAAGGAGAGGTGCTATATGCTGACTGAATGGATTTCCAGTGTTGGTCCTGCCAGTTTTCATCATTGGCAATTCTTACTTCCATATATTTTTGCCTTTCTTTTTGAGTGTGGTGTACCGGAACATTCAAGGTGAGCATTCCGTTGGCACCATAAATGCACGCTCTATTGCGATATGTTTGCTTTTGGAAATTGTCTTCGGCCTCAAAAACAACTTTCGATGAGTTGGCAATTGCCACAAAATGCGCAATGTTGGGGAGATAGGTTGGATGAATCAAAGCATTCATTGCTTATTCGTATGGATCTATGCTTTTTTCATTTTTCGCCATTTACTATAACCGAACCAGCCTAGCAGCAAAACAAGGAAAGGGATCAAGTAAGATGTTGGTTTACCACTGCCTCCAACCGTTGTGAAGAATCTTTCCCAGCGTGGATTCCTGATGCCGTCCCAGCTCATCCAAATGAACACTGGTTTACCAACAACATGGTCAAACGGAACAAATCCCCAAGCTCTTGCATCAAGCGAATTATGCCTATTATCTCCCATCATCCAATAATAATCTTTCTTGAAGGTATAGCTATCTGTTAATTGCCCATTGATCAAGATCTGATTTCCGTTAACGCTGAGGTCGTTGCCTTCGTATTCGGTAATGACCTTTTTATAAAGCGGAAGGTTTTCAGGACTGAGATCTATGGTCTTTCCTGCTTCAGGAATGTATAATGGTCCGAAGAAATCGTTATTCCAGCTGTAAGAGGGGTCCTGGGGGAATATCCCAGGGTTATGCTGTCCTTTAGGTTCTTTCCTGATAGTCAAACTAGCAATGTTCGGGTGGTTTTTTGCTCTGTTGTAAGCTTCGTCTGAAACAGCTGCAAGATAATAAGTGTTTCGAACATTATCCGCTCCGATACCATCGGTAATGCCATATCGTTTCGTTAAAGCGTTGAAATCGTTTGCTGAGGGTTGACCAGATTTAAACTTAACATCGTACGAGAATTGTAGCTTGGCACGATCAGGTAATTGGTTTTGTTTTCCATTAATAAAGACATAGCCATCTCTTACCTCCAACGTATCGCCCGGTATACCAACGCAACGCTTTACATAGTTCGTGCGCTTATCTATAGGCTTGTAATAGGCTCTGTCAGGGGTTGTGTACATAATATCGATCGTATCCACTGGCCAATTGAAAACCACAATATCATTGCGTTTTATTTTCTGGAAACCGGGAAGCCTAAAATATGGCAATTGCAATTTGTTGAGCCAAGAATTCTCTTCCTTTTTGTCATTATACAAGTAGGATTTCTTATTCAATAGCGGAATGGTATCATGTACCATTGGTGCAGCTACGGCAGTCATTGGTGCTCTCGCTCCGTAATGAAATTTACTAACGAACAAGAAGTCACCGACCAATAATGTCTTTTCCAAGGAAGACGTAGGAATTGTATAAGGTTGCATGAAATAGGTGTGCACAAGGGTTGCAGCAACTATCGCAAAAAGAATGGAACTCACCCAATCACCACTAGAGCTTTTAGGATGCAGGCTCCTTTCCTTGATATGCGTTACATCGGCAGCATAATTAAGATAATAGTTATAGAATCCCAAGGTAACAACTGCTAGGAATGTATCCTGATATTTATTCTTACCAAAACTGCGAGCAGTTTCAACCCAGATGACCGGGAACATGATCAAATTGACTATAGGGACGAACAATAGCAATATATACCACCATGGCCTGTTTATGATCTTCATCAAGATCAACCCATTATAAATTGGAACAAAAGCCTCCCAAGCCTTACGACCAGCTTTAATGTGTAACTTCCAAGTGCCAAGTCCATGAATTACTTGAATTATCAGGATAAAAAGTAACCATTGCGTCCAAGTCATAATTATGATTGTTGAATAAATTGAATGATGCGAAAATAACTAAAATTAATAAGAGTCCTATCTGTCTTTAACCTATGTTTAAGACGTCCTTCATGCTGAATACACCAGTTTTACCAATGATCCATTCGGCAGCGATAACCGCACCGAGAGCGAATCCTTTTCTGCTATTCGCAGTATGATTCAGGGAAATAGAGTCTTCTGCAGACCGATAAGTGATAATATGAGTTCCCGGAATTCCTTCAATACGTTTTGAGGTTATAGGGATTATCTTTTCCCCTCTTTCTTCAAGTGACCATGACGTATAATCGGTTAGATCATTAATGTCTTCAGCTAATGAAATGGCGGTGCCACTCGGGGCATCGAGTTTCTGGGTATGGTGAATCTCCTCTATTTCCAAGGCATATTGTTTTTGTGCCTTCATTAATTTTGCTAGATGCTTATTGATCTCAAAAACTATGTTCACACCGAGACTGAAGTTTGATGCATATAGAAACGCACCATTCTTCTCATTGCAGAGCTTGACCATTGTATCGTAATTCTCTAACCAACCAGTGGTTCCTGAAATAACCGGGACATTATTGTTCAAGCAGTTTGAGATATTACTAACAGCTGCACTCGGAATACTGAAGTCTATGGCAACATCAGCCTCCTTGATGTTATACGAAGTTGTATTTTCATCCACTTTTACCACAATGGTATGACCACGGTCCAAGGCAATCTGTTCGATTTCCTTTCCCATTCTTCCGTAACCTAGCAACGCTATTTTCATTTTCTAGAATTTAAAGTTCAAGGTCAATCCAAGGTCGGAAGCTGCTTCGAGTTCATTGAATTTATAATGTGGACTCAATGAGAGATTGTCATCTACGTTGTACTGAAGTAAATGCGCATCTACGTTGGCGTCAATAATGTTCAAAGCATAGATGCCAATGGTCACCAATAATGAGATTTCCTTGTTCCTACGCAACTGCTTTTGGGCCTCGACCAATCCGTCATCATTAACGACACCAAAGAATTCGTCAGTCTCGAAACCAGCAAGTCTGCTTTTATAAGCATCTCTATAACGCTTGTATTCATTATTGTTATCTACGTAAAAATAAATACCGGTACCTAAAGCCGCATAAACGATCGGAATTTTCCAGTATTTCTTGTTATAGGCTTGCCCCAGACCAGGCAATACCGCTGAATAGAAAGCCGCCTTAGAAGGTGCCAGTGGATCTATTTCTGTTTTTTGTGCGGAAGAGGTAATGACTTTTAATGTATCATTATTGTTGAGTATTGAGTCCTTTTTGGTTTCCTGATCTTGAGCCAAAGCACTAAAAGAAAATACCAAAAAGACAATTGCTAATAAGAGGTCCTTATTTTGCACTCTTGACCAGTTTTTTAATACGGTTGAAGTCTTCTTCAGAATGAAACGGAATGGAAATCTTGCCTTTACCACTCTTAGATACTTTAACGTCTATTTTATGGCCAAAGTATTCTGAAAATTCCTTTATGCCTTTTTTAATGTATTTAGGCAGTTCTTCTTTAACAGGAATGGTTGTTTCTTCACTATGCTGATAGTTACGTACCAAATTTTCAGTATCTCTTACAGAAAGTTTCTTCGACAGGATCTGTTCGTAAATTCCAAGTTGAGCTTCTTGGTCTTCAATATTGATCATGGCACGGCCATGGCCCATGGAAATAAAGCCATCACGCATACCTGTCTGAATGATTGGATCGAGTTTAAGAAGTCGCAAATAGTTAGCTATGGTCGAACGCTTCTTACCAACACGTTCGCTCATTTGTTCTTGAGTAAGTTGGATCTCGTCAATAAGTCGTTGATAAGACAAGGCAATTTCAATTGGGTCGAGATCTTGACGCTGTATATTTTCGACCAAGGCCATTTCCAATGATTCTTGGTCATTGGCAATACGGATATAAGATGGAATGGTTTCAAGACCAATTAATCTAGCAGCCCTGAATCGTCGTTCGCCAGAAACCAATTGGTATTTATTGAAGTCGAGTTTCCTAACTGTTATTGGCTGGATAACACCTAGTTCGCGAATCGAAGATGCCAATTCACGAAGGGATTCTTCATTGAAATTGGTCCTTGGTTGGAATGGATTCATCTCGATGGCATTGATATCGAGCTCTACAATACTTCCTATAACTTTATCTGCGTTCTTGTCTTGTACCGACTTTATATCGTTGGCAGGGTCCTTTAAAAGGGCCGACAATCCTCTTCCTAAAGCCTGTTTCTTTGTTGCCTTTGCCATGATCAACTGTTTTTTGTGATAATTTCCTTAGCCAAACTTAAATAATTCGTTGCACCTTTACTACTGGCATCATAATTAATTATGCTTTCACCGTAACTAGGTGCCTCGCCAAGTCTTACATTTCTTTGGATGATGGTCTGGAACACCATATCGTTAAAGTGTTTTTGAACTTCTTCTACCACTTGATTAGACAAGCGTAATCGGGAATCGTACATTGTGAGCAATAGTCCTTCTATATCGAGTTCAGGATTATGTATTTTCTGTACGCTTTTGACGGTATTCAATAATTTACCAAGACCTTCCAAGGCAAAGTACTCACATTGGATCGGAATCATGACCGAATCTGCAGCCGTTAAAGCATTAAGTGTGAGCAGCCCTAAAGATGGTGCACAATCGATCAAGATGAAATCGTAATCTTTTTTCAGGTCCGTTATGGCCTTTTTCATCATGTATTCTCGCTGCTCCTTATCAACCAATTCTATTTCAATGGCCACAAGGTCAATGTGGGAAGGGATTATATCTAGGTTTGGTGTATCTGTTTTTATAATGGCTTCTTTAGCCGTATTGGTATGCTCAAGCAATTGATAGGTTCCAACTTCTACGGACTCTACGTCAATTCCAAGACCAGATGTTGCATTGGCCTGTGGGTCAGCATCAATAAGCAGTACTTTCTTTTCGAGTACGCCTAAAGAAGCCGCAAGATTTACTGAAGTGGTTGTCTTTCCAACACCGCCTTTTTGATTGGCGATTGCAATGATTTTACCCATTAAATGATCTGGTTGTTTTGGATCGTAAATTTACGATTTAATATGGGTATTTAAAATGAAGTTGTTAACAGAAAATGCAAGTCGTTGATAACCTTAATGATGCATTTTATTTATGTATCAATACTCTTGATGCTCTAGTTTTTCACATAGATGATCAATCAATCAAAATCTCTAAGATCTTAATGGCAGCCTCACTTATCTTAGTACCAGGGCCAAATACGGCCACTGCACCTGCCTCGAACAGGAACTCGTAATCCTGCTTTGGTATAACCCCACCTACAATAACCATGATATCATCTCGACCATATTTTTTAAGTTCTTCAATTACCTGTGGCACCAAGGTCTTGTGACCTGCAGCCAAACTTGAAACTCCCAAAATATGCACGTCGTTCTCTACTGCTTGCTTTGCGGCTTCTTGAGGTGTTTGAAACAAAGGACCTATATCTACATCAAAACCTACATCTGCATAACCTGTTGCTACTACTTTAGCACCTCTATCGTGACCATCCTGTCCCATTTTAGCAATCATGATGCGTGGTCTTCTCCCATCTTGCTCTGCAAATTGGTCTGCTAGTTCCCTCGCTTTCTTGAAGGATACATCGTCTTTGATTTCTTTACTGTACACGCCTGAAAATGATTTTATCTGTGCTTTATAACGTCCAAAAACTGCTTCCAAGGCATCACTGATCTCACCAAGGGTTGCACGTTCACGAGCAGCTTCAACAGCTAAAGTTAGTAGATTTTCTTTACCTGATCTAGCTGCCTCTGTCAACTTGGACAAGGTTTCTTTCGCTTTGCCCGTATTTCTTTCCGATTTGATCCGATTCAATCGGTCTATTTGGGAGTTTCGAACCGTTTGGTTATCGACCTCCAAGGTTTGAATTGGGTCCTCTTCTTCCAACCTATATTTATTGATGCCAACAATAACATCTTTTCCAGAATCAATCCGTGCTTGCTTTCTAGCTGCGGCTTCCTCGATCCTAATCTTGGGTATTCCTGCTTCAATGGCCTTGGTCATTCCACCGAGTTCTTCGATTTCTTGTATATGCGACCACGCCTTATGTGCTATATCATGTGTTAGTTTCTCGACATAATAGCTTCCAGCCCATGGATCGACCGTTTTTGTGATCTTGGTCTCTTCCTGAAGATAGATCTGTGTATTCCTTGCTATCCTTGCAGAGAAGTCAGTCGGCAAGGCAATGGCCTCATCAAGCGCATTGGTGTGCAGGGATTGCGTTCCTCCGAATGCAGCAGCTGCAGCCTCGATACAGGTGCGTGCAACATTGTTGAAGGGATCCTGCTCAGTTAAACTCCAACCTGATGTCTGACTATGTGTTCTTAAAGAAAGAGATTTCGGATTTTTCGGATTGAATTGCTTCACCAACTTGGCCCAAAGCATTCGTGCTGCGCGCATCTTTGCGATTTCCATGAAATGGTTCATCCCGATTGCCCAAAAGAAAGATAAGCGTGGAGCAAAAGTATCGATGTCCATACCTGCTTCAAGGCCTTTACGAATATATTCCAAACCATCAGCCAAGGTATAAGCAAGCTCGATATCGCAGGTTGCTCCAGCTTCTTGCATATGATACCCAGAGATACTTATGCTATTGAACTTCGGCATGTTCTTGCTCGTATATTCGAAAATATCTGAAATGATCTTCATCGAAGGAGTAGGAGGGTAGATGTAGGTATTTCGTACCATGAACTCCTTCAAGATATCATTCTGGATGGTCCCTGCTAGCTTTTCTGAATCAACACCTTGTTCTTCTGCGGCAATTATGTAAAAGGCCATAATGGGCAGCACAGCTCCATTCATTGTCATTGAAACGGACATCTTGTCCAATGGAATCTGATCGAATAGGATCTTCATGTCCTCAACAGAATCAATTGCTACACCAGCTTTACCAACATCTCCAACCACTCGTTCATGATCTGAATCGTATCCGCGATGCGTGGCCAGATCAAACGCCACAGACAAGCCTTTTTGACCGGCAGCTAGGTTCCGTCTGTAAAACGCATTGCTTTCCTCTGCAGTACTATAACCCGCATATTGCCTTATCGTCCAAGGTCTGCGAACATACATGGTGCTATAAGGACCGCGAAGATTGGGTGCAATGCCAGCAACAAAATCAAGATGTTCGAGGTCTTGCAAATCGTCTTTGGTATAACAAGATTTCACTTCAATGCCTTCAGCGGTTTGAAATGATCGCTTGTTATCACTAGAGATCGCGTTATGCTCTAAATTGAGCTTGATATGCTGAAGGTCCTTTCTTCGCATTATTTATTTTTGATTTGCTTTTGTCTTTTCGACCTTATTTGGATCAAGCAGTGGTTTGACCGATTTACTTGGCGTAGCTGATGGCGGTGTTTTGGGCAAATCTGATTCTTTCGGGAATTTTTCATCGTCAGGAATCAATTCCACATTGGAGAAATCAGTTGTAAAAAACTGCGAGTAGAACATATCCAAGGCGATATAAGTTGCCAGGAATTTGTCTTTTAATACAGCTCCCATCTTTGACCTTAAAGGTGAAACGAACAGTCGCGTATTCATGCTATTTGTTTCTATCAACGCCTTAAATGTGGTTTGAAGAGCCTCGTCAAGAATATTGTCTGCAATGCAAGTAACTAGATCGCTATTGTAGTTCAGTCTATAAGTCCCATTATCATTGACCCAGAGGTCTTTTTCCTTTTTCAATGCATTGAAAATCCGAATATCATGCTCAGAGACTTTTGAGGTTTCCAGACCTTGATTGGCAATAGTCCGTCCGATGAAAACATTATACCCTTGAATGAAATTCCTGTTTGTTTGTTTGTTATTTATTTGATCAATGTAATCTTCGAAACTGTATAATGCTTCTTTGTACAGGTCCGTATTTATTGGTGCATTATTACATGCAATAGTGTCTTCCTTGTTGGCATATCTATATTCTAAGGAATCAGCGCAGCTAATAGTCAATAAAAAAACGGCGCTTAATGAAAGGGTTACTAGATTCGTTTTCATTTTAGTTTTCATTTTTTAATCGTTGTTGTTCTAATTTTTCTGCTAATCTATTTGGTATAATAGGTTCTATTAAGGTTTTTCGTTTGTTGGTCTTAACAAATGGATATAATTCCATGTTTTCCTTCATTTTATCAGATTCATTTGGATGCTTATTAGTGCCGAGAAGTACCTCTTTGCCTGAATCGAATGCCACCTGTTCTTTATTTGCGCTTTCCTTGATCTTACGTTGAATAGTTCCTTCTTTAAGTTGTTTTAATAGACCTCCATTGGCTTCTATGTCCTTGAACAGTTTCAGGGCTTTTTCCGCTAATTGATCGGTCAAGGATTCAATATAATAAGCACCATCTGAAGGATTGTCCACCTGGTCAAAATAGCTTTCATGCTTCAATACCAATAATTGATTGCGAGCGATTCGTTCTGCAAATTCATTGTCCTTATGATATATGTTATCATATGGTAGATTAGAAATAGTGTTGGCCCCGCCAAGAATAGCGCTCATACATTCTGTAGTGGTACGTAACATATTCGTGTTATAATCGTAAATGGTCTTGTTGCGTTTCGATGGTACGACAAATAGATTGCAATCTTTTTCGAAGCCATAATCGGTGCTCAGTAACTTCCAAAGCTTTTTTAATGCTCGTAGTTTAGCGATTTCGAAAAAATAGTTTGTTCCTACTGAAACATTGAAATTGATCAGGGGTTTATCAATTCCACTTTCCTTAATAATTGAATTAAGACCCTCATTATTGTTGATATAATTCAAGTACTCATTTGCTTGTGTTAAGCCATACGCTAGTTCTTGTACCATCGTCGATCCTGCATTTTGGTATAAGGACATGTCAACACTAAAAACACTTTTGAAATCCGTAGAATGCGTAATGACCTTTTCAAGTATTTCATGGTCCATTTTTAGATCATGGAACCAATTTCCGCTTCTTGCTAGATTTCCTATAAGGTCGATATTCAGATGAACACTTGCATTCTTATGAAGTAAATAGTTCTTCAGCCTATTAATAAATGCTTCGGAAAGGAACTGCATCTTAAAAAAGACTGTGGTATCAGATAGCTTGATGTTCTTGAGCAAATGATATACTGAAACAGCTTCGGTTGGCAAAACGAATAAAATGCTTTCTGCGCCTCTGTTCAGGACATTGAGGGCTTTAGTATTTGCTTGGGTTACAGATTTGACAAAAATCTCTTGACAAATTTCCCACTGCGTTGATTTAGAACCTGATGGTTCCGGTTGCTTATCAAATTGATCCGCATGATAGAATGGCCTAACGTCTATGTCTTCGCGAGAATGACAGACCAAGGCGTCATTATAATCGGCTCCTTTAAGATCTACTTGGATTTTCTGCTTCCACTGTTTGGAAGACACCGATTCGAAATCATCAAACAAATTATCAGTCATCGTCTTTATCTTTTGGAATGCTATCTTCGTATTCGATTATATAGATCTCCTCTTTTTCTTTTTTCATATAATACTCCTCACGAGCAAACTTCTCAACTCCTTCTTCAGTCTCCAATTTCTCTATTTCCTTGGCATCCACTTCTATGCCTTTTTGGTAGTGCTCCTTCTGTTTGTTCGCTTTGTCTTTTTCTGCATTCAATTCCATATGAGAAAGCAACGAATTACTATCAAAGAAAAGCATCCAGATAATGAATGCTAGCAAGCCTAGGCCAAAGACATTCCTGAATGGCTTAATGAGTTTATGGTCCTTTAATTCGTTCCAGTTCATTGAAGCCTTTGATTAATAATGGTGCGCACGATATCAACAGCCACGGTATTGTATTTATTATTAGGAATGATGATATCGGCATACTCCTTGGTAGGTTCTATGAATTGTTCATGCATGGGTTTAAGCGTCGTCTGATAACGATGTAGAATTTCGTTAATATCCCTACCGCGTTCGGCGATATCTCTTTTAAGACGCCTTATTAGCCTTTCGTCACTATCAGCATGAACAAAGATCTTAATGTCAAACATCTCCCTGAGTTCAGGGTTTGTGAATATGAGGATGCCTTCGACAATGACTACTTTTCGAGGTATGGTCTTAATTGATTCGCCTGTACGATTATGCTCAACGAAAGAATACACTGGTTGATTGATGGGTTCGCCTTTTCTTAAGGTCGACAAATGATCCATAAGTAACTTGAAATCTATTGAGCTGGGATGATCGAAATTGATCTCTACGCGTTCATCATAAGAAAGATGCGAGGTGTCTTTATAATAAGAGTCTTGCGAAATCACTTCAACTTCTTCGTTACGAAGTTCTTCAACGATCTGATTGACAACCGTTGTTTTTCCGCATCCAGTTCCGCCTGCAATTCCTAAGATCAGCATGAATTATTTATGAAAATTCGTGTATTACAAAGGTAGTTAATTGCTCCAATTTATTCCTTGATTTGTGCAACTTCTTCAGTTGTGACCATGTCATTATTAACATTGCCCCAAGAATTGGTTATATAGTTCATGACATCGGCAACTTCCTCGTCATATAAGCCTAATGGGGCCATTGCATTGTTATATTTTTTGCCATTAACGATTATCTCCCCGGTCTGGCCAAACTTAATTGCCCTAATGCTTTCCATTCTGTTGTTCATCAAGTAATCTGCTTTGGCCAATGGCGGAAATGCATTCTCAACGCCTTCACCATTGGTCTGATGACACACTACACAGAAATCCTTATAAACAACACTGCCACGCTCAATGCTTTTCTTAAGATTTTCGTTCTGTTCTTTATCTGTTGACCCGCAGGCAACAATCAACATTCCTAGGAAAACGATGCTTGATAATAGGTATTTCATTTATTTACTTCTTCGGTACGATTCTTAGGATGCCTGCATTTTCGACTGCCATATAAATATAACCGTCTGGTCCTTGTCTCACATTTCTTAATCGACCTATACCATCGAACAATTTTTCACGTGCAACGACTTCATCATTTTTAATTTCCAGTCTTTCTAAGTACTGGAATACCAATGAGCCAACAAGTAAGTTCCCTTTCCATTCAGGATATTTATCACTAGTAACGTAATCCATGCCACTTGGGGCGATGGAAGGTATCCAGTAATACATAGGCTGTTCCATACCTTCTGCTTCTTTCTTATATGTTATAACCGTACCACTATAATTAATGCCATAAGTAATGACCGGCCAACCATAGTTCTTGCCTTTTTCGATGACGTTGATCTCGTCTCCACCGCGAGGTCCGTGTTCGTGGACTATGATCTTTCCGCTTTCAGGGTGTTTGACCATTCCTTGTTGGTTCCTATGGCCGTAGGAGTAAATAGCATGCTTTGCATTTGGGTCATCAACAAATGGATTGTCTTTTGGGATACGTCCATCATCATGTATTCTATAGACCTTTCCACAATCCCTGGTGATATCTTGAGGATTGACATCTCTGTTGCCACGGTCACCAATTGTAAAATAAAGGTAACCCTCATTATCGAATTCTAGTCTAGAACCAAAATGATGCCCTCTTGTAGAATTTGGTTCGGCCTTGTACAATACTTCTTGGTCTACAAGAAGTCCATTTTTCAATTTTGCTCGAGCAACGGCTGTATTGGCTCCTTGTCCTTCGCCTTCAGGTGAAGAATAGGACATATAGATCCAGCCATTCTCTTCGTAATTTGGATGTAGCTCTAAGTCGAGGAAACCTCCCTGTCCTCGTGCAGAAACTTTTGGAGGATTGGGTATTTTGGTTTTAATTCCTTCTTTGAAGTGAATGAGCTCGCCAGATTTCTCAGTGATCAACATGCTTCCGTCTGGCAAGAATACCATGCCCCAAGGGATTTTCAGGTCTGGAACGATGACTTCGGTGGTATATTTTGATTCCTGAGAAGTCGTTATTTCAATATCATTTTCCTTTGATTGTCCGCAAGAGCTAAGACTAAAAAGGGTAATATAAAGAGCAATGAACTTAGATGATTTCGATAGCATTCTAAACAGTTTTTTATAAGAGCAGAATTTACGAATTATTTGAATAATTTCTAAAAGATTCCTATATATTTGCAGTCCTTCAAAGATAACCATTCGGGGTGTAGCGTAGCCCGGTTATCGCGCCGCGTTTGGGACGCGGAGGTCGCAGGTTCGAATCCTGCCACCCCGACAAAAAAGCCGAATTTTATAATTCGGCTTTTTTATTTTTTCTTATGAGCGGTTTATTTCAAGGTGAACATGTAACTTACACCAAGGTTGAAGAACGATGTTGAATCTAGGTCGTTCTCGAATTCAAAGGCCTTTGGGAAATTAAAATTATAACCTGCCTCGATAAAGAATTCATTAAGTTCGATCGTAATTGGCAATTGCAATTGAATATTTCTTAAACTAAAGGTCTCAAAAGAATCAACGATCCTATTGATGAAGGGGATATTGATACCCAAATTATCTATTCTGGAGGTATCGATGTTCTCACTTCCGAAAATAAATGAAAGATCCGGTCCAAAACTAGCTTTGAAACCTTTACTGGAATCTAAATAAAACAGGTGAACATCACCATATACAGAAATACTTGAAAGAAATCCAGTTTTGCTCCCAAATAAATATGAGGTATTGATATTTGATCCAAATTCCCCATTCGTTGTTGCAAATCCAAGATCTAGATCTATACTATTCTCGAAGTCGTTAGATCCTATATCTGAGAAAAAGTATCGACTGTAACCAAGCTCTGCCCTGAAATTGTCTTTTTTCCCTAGATCAATACCATACCCTGCAGAAACAACCGTTAAATCCCATTTTGGATCGAACTCACTATAATAAGTCCCATTGACACCTAAAAATATACCATTAGAGTTTTCATACATAATTTGAGGAGAGAAATTAAAAAGGTCTATTCCAATATCACGACCAAGGAAATAGGTCTTATTATTATAATCAATGGATGTAAAGATTATCTGGTATTTATCCAGATCCTCTAAGAGATCTATTAAGTCTTCGTCATTTACGTCAATCAGATTGTCAATAATCTCATCTATTTCTTCATCTGATGCTTCAATATCTTGAGCAATTAGGGAATTGCCTAGAACTAAAAGAACCATTGTAAGCCAGAGCTTGAGTTTTATTCCTTTGACCATTAGCTCATGTTATTTTGGATAAGTCGTCTCAAACGTCTTACTAATCTCTTCCGATCATTTGCAGGACGATTCTTAAGGAACCTTCTTAGTTTCATGCGTTGTCTCTTGGTCAATGAACGCCTAAAACGCATTTTCTTGGCACGAATCATATTTCTATTGGAATTCAATAGATTTCTTTGCTCTGAGGTAAGGGATTGTTTGAGCAAGGATGCTCTTTGCTCTTTGCTTATATTCTTATCATTGATAAGGGTCAATTGGTCTTCTGATAGGTTTTTCTTGAAGATGGCCCTTGTTTTATCAAGGAGTTCCTGTTGTTCTTGCAACAGATTCTTTTGTTCTTGCGTTAAATAACTAAGCTGATTTCTATCATCGCTATTACTCTCTTGAGAATAGGAATGAAGGCAAATAAATAGTAGAAAAGCCAAGAACAGAGCTGGTCTAAGAGCGCAGCCATATTTCATAATTGTCTTGATCATAACCGATTCTTTATTTAACTATGACCAAGGTAATTTAAAAAGGTTTAATCAAAGACTTCAATATTTATTTTCGGAACCTTCTTAACGAAATCCAAAAACTATTCTATTCTAATATAATTTTCGGAAAATATCCTATCGCCTTCAGGACCAATTTCAATTTGAGAATAGGTGTCTTTGGTTAGTATTAATTCAAATGAAAAAATCCGCATTGTATCTATAGCTTTTAGTACCGCCTCTGATCCGTATTCCAAGGATTCTATTAAATGCCCATCAGAAATCTTGTATGTTCCAAAACCAAAATATTCTGTTGAATCAATTGGTACTTTACGGCTCCACATAATGCGTGTTTTAGTAAACATCTTCACTTGTCTGTATCCTTCCCTGTGTCCGTAGGTCTCCGCAACTTCATTATCAACGTAATTGTGATAATCGACAAGCTCCCATGTGCCTTCTAACGATAATGCTTCTTCTGTCTTAATATCATCTGAAAAGGATTTGGAATTAACTTCATAATTAACATTGTCCGTAAAGAACAATAGTAGTGGCAGGAAAAAATAAAGTGTAGTTTTCATAATTCTTAGTATTATCTGGATTACGCTCCTTACAAGTTACAATTTTTTTGCCAAATTGTTAAATATTAATCAGGTGAGAGTTTCATGTATCGTTAATACTAATAATATCATCAATTCTGTTAATAACTAAATTTGCGGTAATAGAGGCAAAAAAACTACTTTTGTCCAACACCTATTCCAAAATAAATATGTCAGATCAAATCGAAAAAGTAAAATGCCTGATCATTGGATCAGGACCTGCTGGTTACACCGCAGCTATATACGCTGCACGCGCAAATATGAAACCTGTTTTGTACCAAGGGTCGCAACCGGGAGGACAATTAACAACAACCAATGAGGTGGAGAATTATCCTGGATATCCTGAAGGAATCACCGGCCCTGAAATGATGATGGAATTTCGTCAACAAGCTGAGCGTTTTGAAACCGATGTAAGGGATGGATGGATCACGAAAGTTGATTTTTCAGGAGATGTCCACAAGGTATGGGTAAACGATACCAAAGAAATACATTGTGAGACTGTTATTATTTCTACTGGAGCTTCTGCAAAATACCTGGGGTTGGAATCAGAGCAAAAATACCTAAAACTTGGAGGTGGTGTTTCAGCGTGTGCAGTCTGTGATGGTTTCTTTTACCGGGATCAAGAGGTAGTAATTGTGGGTGCTGGTGATTCTGCTTGTGAAGAAGCACAATACCTATCCAAACTTTGTAAGAAAGTGACCATGGTGGTTAGGCGAGATGTATTCAGAGCTTCAAAGATCATGCAGGCACGCGTCAAGAACACGGAGAATATTGAAATCCTTTATAATACCGAAACCGATGAGGTTCTTGGTGATGGCCAAGTTGTTACTGGTGTTCGTGTGTTCAATAACAAAACCAATGAAAAACACGAAATTCCTGCAACGGGGTTCTTTGTTGCCATTGGTCATAAACCAAATACAGACATTTTCAAGGATTATCTCGATCTTGACGAAACAGGCTATATCATTAATGTTCCAGGGTCATCAAAAACCAATGTGGAAGGCGTATTTGTTAGCGGTGATGCTGCAGATCATGTTTATAGACAAGCAGTAACTGCTGCTGGTACAGGTTGCATGGCAGCCTTGGACGCAGAACGCTATCTTGCTGCAAAGGACTCAGAATTTGAAGTCACTAACATGCAATATTAATAATAGTACAAAATATTCATTAAAAAGCCCTTTCAGAAAATATTAGGGCTTTTTTATTTCAACTGGAAAAAATCAAGTTCACTGTTATTGCTTACTACAAATAGATGTGGTTTTTCACCGATTCGTACATTGGATATAGCTCTCATGTCTTTATTAACATTAAATCCACTGTTGTTGGAAGATGTAAAGGTGCCATTTTTACTGCCTAATAAAACGTATCCTTTCGATGCATCGTAACGAACGGTTTCTACCTCTGCATCATAGATGTTTCCAACTCCTACAATGTCAAGGTAGCCATCTTTATTCACATCAAATATCTCGAAATCCAAAGTTGGGCCTATTTGAGCTTCAATTGGAAGTTCATGAATAATGAAATTATTATTTCCTAGATTTTCAACATATACTGAATTGAAATTATATAGGACAAGGTGATTTGAATTTGCGATTTTATCGTTACCATAGATGCTTTCTATATTCAAGGAGGCAAATTCCTTATAGGTTGCAATTTTATCATTAAGGAAAGGGGTTTGCTCCGACGAACATTCTTTGCCTCGTGTAGGCACCAATTGGCCATTATATTTCTTGCTCAGGGCTATATCATAACTACCGTTGCTATCGAAATCCGTACTGAAAATATGAAGAGGTTTATCTGTACTTGGATGAAATTTATTGTTCATACCTATATTGCCTATAACATAGTCCAGGTCGCCATCTTTATCGAAATCTGCTGATGCTACACTGTAGTACCAGCCTTCAGTTTTCTCGAATTCAGGAATTTCTGCCTTAATGAATCTACTATTATTATTTGTAAGAATCGTGATTGGCATCCAAGGACCAACTACTAGGATGTCATCATCACCATCATTGTCCTTGTCTGATATTTCCATATCACTCACCATACCGATTGTCCTTAGTTCTGGCGCGATCGAATCTGTGACATCTTGAAAAGTGCCTTGATCGTTCTGTAACAAATACGAATTTGGAGCTAAAGGATATTTACCTGGAATCACTCTCCCTCCAATAACAAGGTCTAGGTCGCCGTCTTTATCAAAATCTATAGGTTTGACTGCTTTTGTACTGCTCAACATTTTGGGAATTCTGTTGCTTTTAGTAAAGTTGCCTTGCCCATTGTTAATGTAAAATCGATCCTGTAACAAAGGGTCATTTTCCTGTAATTCGTAACCACCACTTGTTACATAAAGATCGAAGTCACCGTCTTCATCAGCATCAAAAAACAAGGCCCCTTGGTCTTCATGATTTTTATCCCGAAGGAATGAAGGCATATTCACTTTCCTGAATTTTCCATTGTTTTGCTGCAAATAAAGCTCACCACTTTGACCTAAAGCTCCTCCAATATAAATATCTTCAAGCCCGTCGCCATTTACATCTGCCACAGCCTGTGCTGGCCCTAAAGTTGATTGCTTTTGCGGAAGCAACAGTTGCCTTGAGTAATCATTGAATTTATTTTCTGAATGCCTATAGCTAATGCCTAGATCTTTCGGATTGATTTCTGTAAAATACTGGTTTAAGGTATTTGGATCAAACGCTTGCAAGGTCTTAGCGCCTGCCGGATTAATCGATATGGTTTGATTAATTTCGGGATTGTTCATGACACTTACTTTTCCGTCTGGCCATGTGACTGAAACCCCAATAATAGATTCATTTTTTCCGGTGCCAAAAACCAGTGGATAGCTCACAGAAGACAAATATCCTCTTGCATTATGAAGTTCTTGAACTTGAATGCCTTCATTGGTCTCAAGTGTCACTTTGGCTCCAATTGCACGGGTATTTCCTGATTCGCCTTCCAGTATAATTTTCAAGTAATTTGAGTTTTCCCTTGAAACCGTGTTTTCATAGATTGAAGCTTCGGCTTGCATATTGTTCAAGACCAAGTCTAGGTCTCCATCGTTGTCTAAGTCGGCATATGCTGCACCGTTCGAATTGAATTTTTTCGGTGTTATCCATTCATTCTTGACATCGTTGAACTTGAAGTTCCCATTGTTCTGAAAAAGGTCGTTCTGGGTAATATCGCTTGGTACGATATTCAACAATTCCTCAAGTTGAAGGTTGCGATTAAGTTCAACCTGCTTTTGGTTGACTTCCGTTTGTATATCTCTATAGAGGAAATTTTCCTTAATACCATTTGAAATAAAAAGATCTTTCTTACCATCAAGGTCTATGTCAAAGAATAATGGCGCCCAGCTCCAGTCGGTTGTTGCGATTCCAGCAAGTTGTGCTATCTCGCTAAAAGTACCATTGCCATTGTTAACATGCATTGTATTCTGCATGTATTGGTAATGGAATCCATTGTCAGCCAAGGCATTGAACTTGGTGGTGTTCATTGATTTCATGTACGCCTTCGACCTAAAATGATTACTCGGTGCCATATCAACAACACAGATATCTAGAAGACCGTCATTATTTATATCAGCAAATTCATTGCCCATACTGTTCATGGAAATGTGATTGATCTGTTCGTCGATGACATTGGTAAAAGTCTTGTCTTTATTATTTATATAGAAGAAATCCGGTTCATCAAAATCACTGCTTATGTAAATGTCTGGATAACCATCTTGATTAATGTCTCCAACAGCTATGCCATGGCGATAGCCGAAATTAGTAAGTCCGGCCTCACGAGTTTTATCTATGAATTTTCCATTAATATTCTCAAAAAAGAAGTCTGTTTGGATCTTGCCCGATTTAACCTCTTCAATATGAGTCGTGAATTTCTTCGGCTTGAAACCAGGAGTAGGGTGATTGAGCAAATACATATCCAGGTCGCCGTCACGGTCATGATCGAAGAAAGCCGATTGTATACTGTGCGTTGTTTTATCAAGGCCGAAAGTCCTTGCACTTTCAACAAACTCAAGATCACCTTTATTTATAAATAATTTATTTGCTCTTTCTGTATTGATTTTTGATGGTCCTGAGCGACACACATAGATATCCAGTAATCCGTCCGCATTGATATCGACCATATTAATGCCTGTTGTCCAACCTTTTAGGTTTTCCAGACCTAATACTGATGATATGTCCTTGAATTTAAAGTTGCCTTCGTTCAGGTAAAGTTTATCGTCTGTTGAATTACCTCCAAAATAGATTTCTTCCAGGCCATCGTTGTTCAAGTCACCAACCGCAACGCCGCTGCCATTATAAATGAATTCATAATTAAGGTAATTAGCTTCATAGGTTTCAACGACACTATTGAAAAAATGTACATTGGTTGCCTCATTAGGAATAAGGCTCAATAAGTATTCACTTGAATCAGAACCTTCATTATTTAATTCCCCAGATTTTTCACTATTCTCTTTACACGAGAAAAATGAGATAATAAGCAATATGAACAGGCAAGAATATTTCATTAGTGAACAAGTGAATCACAAATATAAAAAAAGCAGCTATAGAAGCTGCTTCTTGTTTTATCTTGAATTTAGTACTAGAGTTCTTTCTTGTGCAATTTAACTGTATCTTCAAATTTGTTGATAGTGATTTTTGGGTTTTCATACAGATACACTTCGCTGCTTCCTGTTGCCTCTATTATAACTTCTTCAATGGCTTGAATGAATACATCAGAACTTCCTTCGGCCAATACTGTACAACTATTGGAAGTTAATTCCTTACCAATGAAATTCGTGCTATTGTCCGCCCTTATGTTCAAAGTATCTACATCTCCTTCGATCTTGGCGTCCGCTCGCTGATAAAGATCAACTTTAATGTCTGTAGCATTGATCAAGGCCTCTAACTTGCTATTATCGCTTAGTTCCAATGTTGCGACATTGGAGGTCACATTTAGTTCTGCTTTGGCCCTGTCTGAATTTATGAATTTGAACATATCGCTTTTGAGAGTTAAAAACAATCTTGATGTTCCAGTTGCTTTTATTGTTAACTCAGGGAATTCTAATGTCCTTGTAGAACTTACTTGACCCGATTCCTCCGTTTCGATTAAATTCAATTCATCAGTATAGGTCACCCTTATTTTCTGTTCTTTCTTGAGAGTTATTCGTTTGTTGGTCTTAAAAGATAATGTATTGTCTGAAACATCAATCTCAATGACCTCATGAAGGTTTTCATCTGTTTCGATTTCAACGGAAGGCTCATCACCCTTAACTAGTTCGACCTTGAAATCCTCACCTATTAATATCCTGGAAAAACCATCTACTGAGGTTTCAACCGATGTAACGATCCTATTTCCCTTGATCCTGTCTTTTCTCTGTGCATTAACATTTGAAAACGAAGCAGTTACAAGTATTAGTAGAATGACGTTCTTGATCATAGTCGTTTATTTTATTGTGTTCGAACAAATATAAACAAAAACCATCCCAAACTGGACGAGGCCACATCAAGGATGGTAGAACAAGATTGATTAGTTGGTTAAATGCTCATTCCACATCCCGATTTTCTCGGGATGGGATAATTGAGCGGCAATTGATTGATTGGTATTTGATTGATTGATGATTCTTTATCAGTGTTTCCTTATGGATCCAGAAACACCGTCTTTTTTATTGACTTTAGAAGGGTTGCCGTAATAAGTAATATCACCGCCGCTACTCGCTCTCGCAGTCAATTCTTCTGATGAGTATAGGGTTATATCACTTCCACTAGATGCCGAGGCATTACAGATCCGTGCTTTTAGGTTTCCAGCTTTAATATCGCTCCCACTATTGGATTCTGCCGTAAATCTATCGGTTGTTCCAGAGAGCCTCATGTCACTGCCACTGGTTGAGTTACAAATGATTGAATTGGCATCAATATCCAGTTCCATGTCACTTCCGCTAGTACTCTTCAGTTCCAATCTGTCTGCTTTAATGGTATTGGTTGAGTAAACATCACTTCCGCTAGTAGAAGTTATATTTTCAATATCATCGAATTGAACCATAACTTTTTGAGCTGAAGACCTTCTAATGTTTTCGGAAGTATGTATATGTAAAACTCCGTTTCTTATCTCTGTAAGGATAATTTCATGAAGGTTTTCATCTGCTTGCACTTTAATGCTTTCAGAATTGCCTTGAGTAAGGTAAACATCCAAGCCTTCTGAAGCCTTTATTCCAATGAACGAAGCATCAAGATCTCGTGTTTCTGTCGTTACATTACCATTGCCACTTATTCCCGGCCCCAAATTCATATCGAAATTACAGGAGACCAATAGCAATGCCATTACTATGGATACGATTATTTTTGTTAGTGTTGTCATGATTGATTGATTTAATAGATTGTTTTAATATTTGATGTAAATGTCCAAATTGATTGACGATTAACACAATGAATCAGACCGAATTGTCAATTCATTGAGATGAACTGTCAACTATCGTCGGATGTGATTTCTATTCCGTTTTCATCGATGTTTACTTTGACATCTTCAGATTTGGCCTTGATACCTTCATCATCGATCTTAAGGCTGCCTTTTTCTCCTTTTAATTGTACGCCATCTTCGTTGATCCTTAAACCACTTGAATCCTCCATGATATCATCTTTTTCTTTATTGTCTTCGTCACAATCCAGGCAGATCATATCATCCTCGATCACTTTCTGATAGTGCTCCTCAGTACCGTTCTTCAAGATGTCATTGTAATAACTATCATTTCTGTGATATGAATAGGTGTTATCATCAGCATAAACCGTGGTGCCTTCAGGTAAATAGAGTGTTAACTCCACACTTTGATCACGATACTTATTATCAAAATCCGTTGTTAGGTATGAATCCAATAACAAGGTATTGTCCTTGAGTTCATAACCATATTCAATGGCTCTTGCTCGATCTTTAGCATCCTCGTAGGTCCTTCCGTCAGCAATTTTCTCAACGCTTATGGATGCCATGGAATCTTTTGTTGAACGCACTATCAAGCGAATATCTGTGCTATAGATCTTCTTTTGGTCATTCTCATCATAGATCAGTGTAAACGGTCTTGCACTATACCTTCCAAACCTTTTAGAGTAGGTAGAATTGCTTGCCATTTTTATGGTAAGAGTATCGCTAGGCGTGATCATTAATTCATTTTGAGTTGTTACGCTTATGTCATCTATTGCATGTTCCGCGGCTTGACGTATTCCTAGAACTGCGAGCGAGATTATTGAGATCAACCAAAGTCCTAATAAACTGAGCTTTGCAACTGTTCCTATGGATTTCAAATTATTTACCAAGATCTTCAATCCCAGGTAAAACAATACAAAGAACGGAATCCCAACTGCGAATAGAGTTAAAAGTGATACTAACCAAATCGGTGCGCGACTGCTCATGGCTGCTTCGGCAAAATCGAATCCAGGGACATGAATGGCATCTGCAATTCCCGTTGTTAATAAGGCAATAACAAGCGCTATTAACGTAGTTGCACCAACAATGATCATGATAACCCCAATGAATTTGGCAAATACCTTAAAGAAGAACATGATCACATCTCCCAAGGCATCAAAAAAAGACTTTGAGGTAGATTTTATTCGTTCACCTTGTTTGGGCAAATCGATATTCTTTACTGTATCAGATACTGTTTCTGATACGGTTTCAAAGCCGTCCTTGATTTTTTTTTCAATGTTGCTGATATTCACAGGCTCTCCGGTCATGGTCAGTTTTTCTGACGTTGTGAGAGCTTCTGGGACCAAGACCCAGAACAATATATAAATGAAGATGAAAGTACCACCTGAACCTATTGCCAATAGGATCCAAAGTAACCTAACCCATACTGCGTCGATACCTAGATAGTGGCCAAGTCCAGCAGATACACCTCCAATATAGGAGTTGTCAGTATCACGGAACAGTTTTTTAGTGCTTCTTCTGGACTTCTCCCAAGATTTCGGCTCATCTTCAAATATCTCATCGTCTACAAGATAATCCTCAGGCTGTCCCATGATGGTAATGACTTCGTCAACTACCTTCATGCCTACAACTTGCTTGTCGTTATCTACACGCTCATTGAAAAGTTCCGCAATTCGTGCCTCTATATCAGCGATAATTTCTGATTGTCCTTGAGAGTCTGTAAATGAACGTCTTATAGCCTCTAGATAGCGCTGCAATTTTGCGTATGCATCTTCATCGATGTGAAAAAATATACCTGCTAAATTTATGTTGACTGTCTTATTCATTTTTTTGTGTTTTTTTGTCTTGTTACTAAGTTAACGGCGTTCTGTAAATCGCTCCAAGTGCCGTTCAACTCTTTCAAGAAGAGTTTGCCGGTCTCTGTTAAGCCGTAGTATTTTCTTGGAGGTCCAGATGTGGATTCTTCCCAACGATAATTAAGAAGACCAGCATTTTTTAGCCTTGTAAGTAAAGGATAAATTGTTCCTTCGACCACAAGCATCTTTGCGTCTTTAAGGGTGCCAAGAATCTCTGCAACATAGGCATCATCATCTTTGAGGATGGATAGTATGCAGTATTCCAGTACTCCTTTACGCATTTGTGCTTTTGTGTTTTCTATTTTCATAATACTAGATAGAATTTAAATTTTTGCAAACTGTTCATTTCTTGATTGATTATTACTTGATGAAATTTATTGTCAGTGGGTATTTGTATTTCTCTCCATTATTGGCCTTTACCATGGCCATGATAACGAGTACGACTTCCATGATGAAAATCGACAATGCAATTATACCGGCCAGGACCCCGAATATGATCAAGCCCGAAACATTTCGAAAATCATTGCCATCGAAATAGATATCATGATTGTTATATATGAACTCTTCTGGAAAGCTACCAGCAAATACCAAAAGGAATATCGGCAACGAGATTATTATCAATGCTATGGCATAAAGCAGCAGACTCAATTGAAAATTGATTGCCTGTTTTCCATGGTCATCAATAAACTCAGATTTATCCTTGTTCATAGTCCAAAGGATCAACGGTAGGATAAAATTACCAAGAGGTATGAAGAACTGTGAAAAGGTCGACAAATGTATAATTGCTGCTAAATTTTTTTGATGTTTGGTTAACATGATATTAAAACATATAATAGTTTCTTATGCAAATATATATCTTTTAGAAGGTAGTATGCAAGACATAGTACTAATAATTAACAAATAATTAACATTTCAGTGGTCCGTTAATTTTGGGTATTTTTACCGAAACCTAGTCCTTTAATGAAGCTCACAGCACGAAAAATCAATATTTTCAATCTCTTTAACTTACCCGCGGCATACATTACTGGAGTACGCACAAAATACATCGATGATGAGTCCTGTACTGTTACCGTAAAGCACCGATGGATCAATCAAAACCCCTTTAGGTCCATGTTTTGGGCGGTACAAGGAATGGCAGCTGAGTTAACAACCGGAGCCTTGGTCATGAAAAAGATAAAGGAGAGTGACAGGCAAATTTCAATGTTAGTGCTAAATAACAATGCAAATTTTTCAAAGAAGGCAACTGGTAGGATTACCTTTAGATGTGAGGACGGCAAGTTAGTAGATGAAGCTATAGCACGGGCAATTGAAACAGGAGATGGACAGACAGTATGGATGAGTGCCATTGGAAAGAATTCTGAAGGGATTAAGGTATCTAAATTCAATTTTGAATGGACATTGAAAGTCAAGAAATTAAAAGATCGTAACTAATTCTTGAAATAATCAACATATAAGCAAATCAACTAAAAAATTAACTTTATGAATGCACACGAAATAGATTATAGGATATATGGTGAAGAAATGCAATATGTGGAAATCGAGCTTGACCCTCAAGAAGGAGTAGTTGCGGAAGCAGGAACCTTCATGATGATGGACGAAGGGATTAAAATGGAAACCATTTTCGGAGATGGCTCAAAAAAGGATACAGGTTTTCTTGGATCCATTCTTGGAGCGGGAAAAAGAATACTTACGGGAGAAAGCTTGTTCATGACAGCGTTTTATAACGATTTAACAGGAAAAAGGAATGTGTCTTTTGCATCTCCATATCCTGGAAAGATCATCCCAATAGACATAGCTGAATATGGAGGAAAATTTATTTGCCAAAAAGATGCATTTCTCTGTGCGGCGAAAGGCGTAAGCGTTGGTATAGAATTCAGTAAGAAATTAGGAAGAGGATTATTTGGAGGAGAAGGCTTCATCATGCAAAAATTAGAAGGTGATGGTATGGCCTTTGTTCATGCAGGTGGCACCATGGCGAAAAAAGTATTGCAAGCTGGTGAAACTTTAAAAGTCGATACTGGATGTATTGTTGGATTTACCCAAGACGTGGATTATGACATCGAATTCGTTAAAGGAATCCGGAATAAGGTATTTGGTGGTGAAGGTCTGTTCTTTGCCAGATTGCAAGGCCCAGGAACTGTATATGTGCAATCGTTACCATTCAGTAGATTGGCAGGAAGGGTATTGGCCACGGCTCCACGTGCAGGTGGTAAAGATAGAGGAGAGGGTAGCATCCTTGGTGGAATTGGTGATATACTTGATGGCGATAATAGATTTTAGAATGCTTAAGGATTGATTATCAAATAGTAAGAGGTAATTTTCTTTTATTTTAAACTAAATTTTAACACCATTCATCGAAATTTAATATTGATTTATTCGTTTTTTTAATATATTTAGAAAGAATAATTCATAAAAGATTGGTAGCCTATAGATAGAAATTACTTTAAACCCTAACAACTAATTTTTCAAAATTATGGCTAGAGCAATGTTTGAATACACCAAGACTGTTTTAAAGAAAGTTAGTTTTGATGTAAACCTGTTCTGCAAGGAAGTTGAAAAAGCAATTAAGAGACTGCTTCCTTATGAAATAGAAGAACTCAAGATATTTATTAATAGCTTGATTCAGCAGAATCCAGAACTAAACAAATGTTTAATTTTACTAAAAGCATAATAAAGGCGACCTAAAAAGGTCGCTTTTTCATTTTGGCAAAGGACTCACGATATCTACATCTTGAAAGGCAATTGCTCCCCGCACTATTCCCGAAATAATATCATGTAGAGCCTCAATGATCTGCATTTTCAATTCACTTTTATGATAAATGATACTTACTTCTCTGGCTGGGGATGGTTTGTTGAAGTAATGCAAGTTGGCTTTTTCACTGTCTTTTATATCCAAGGTATGCAAAAAAGGAAGCAAGGTCATGCCCAGACCTTCATTTGACAGATTGATCAAGGTCTCAATGCTTCCGCTCTCCAACTGGAAAGAGCCTTCAGAATTGGTCTTGAAGACCTTGCAGAGATTTATTACACCGTCTCTAAAACAATGCCCATCTTCCAATAACAGCATATCTTCTAATTCAAGGTCGTCTGTATCTATATGCTCTTTTTGACTTAATCTATGATTGTTTGGGATATAACCAACAAAAGGCTCATAAAACAATACGCGTTCCTTGATGTTTTCGTTTTCCAATGGGGTAGAAGCGATAGCAGCATCTAAATGCCCTTCGTTGATTCTGCTAATGATCTCGTCTGTTGTTAACTCTTCAATCTTGAGTTTTACCTTTGGGTATTTCTTGATAAAACTCTTCAGGAACATCGGCAGCAAAGTAGGCATTACTGTAGGTATGATTCCTAATCTGAATTCTCCGCCGATAAACCCTTTCTGCTGATCGACAATATCACTGATTCGCTCAGATTCGTTGACGATATTTCGAGCTTGGTGAACAATCTTTCGACCAACTTCGGTCAATTCAATCGGTTTTTTACTTCTGTCAAAGATCAAGATATCTAGTTCGTCTTCTAACTTCTGAATCTGCATGCTTAAAGTTGGTTGAGTAACGAAGCATTTTTCTGCGGCCTTCGTGAAATTCTGGTGCTCGGCCACGGCTAAAACGTAATGTAATTGAGTGATTGTCATTATAATGTAATTAGGACACTAAGATACAAAACTATCGATAAAATCTATTGAAACAAGTGTTAGCTATAAGTTAAATATTTAGTTGAACTGATTGGATATAAAAAAAGCCCCAATTATGGGGCTGATCTATACAATAAGTTTCTTTAGAATCTAATATTCATTTTAAGGTCCTTGTTGTCAACTTCAAATTTTGATTCTGAGAACTGTGGTGGGCCATAGCTCATTGGGTTGTTCGAGCTTCCGTAATTTTCTTTGGGCATGCCATTGGCATCATAATCCATGCGATTGTTCTCGTTTTTGTCGTGCAGTGCCATTACTGCATAGACTCCAGGTTGAACATTTTCGAAAGTTACATTGATCTTGCCATTAATAATTTTGCTTTCAGTATTCATGACACCAAGGCCTTTCATGAAAGTCTCAGAAGTGTGCAAGGATAAAAGTACCTTTCCTTCGTTATTGGATATATTATCAATATCAATTTCGATAGTAATGCCTTTTGTCTCTTGAGCAAGGCATATTGATGAAATAAGCAAGGCGAAAGAATAAATAATAGTTTTCATAATGTTCTGTTTTTAATGATTAACGATTCAAAAATCATTAAATAAACAGGAAACAAAGAAAGTTATTTACTCAACTGTAAAATTAGAATACCGAATTGTATTAGTTCCTCAATACAATTTCAACACGTCTATTCATTCTTCTACCTTCCTTAGTACTGTTAGATGCTATCGGACGACCCTCTCCAAATCCTTGGGCACTTAGTCTGTCAGGATCAATACCCTGCGATACGAGATAATCTTTGACCGCTTTCGCACGATTCAATGATAATCGCAGGTTAAATGCAGGACCAGAAGAATTGTCGGTATGTCCTTCAATACTGAATTTAGAGAACGGATATGTGTTCATTATCGCGACTACTTCGTCGAGTGCGGCCTTATCGGAAGATCTTAAAGTGGTCTTGCCATATTGGAATAACAAGGTCCTTGCGAAATAATTGATTTTCTCTTCATCTTGTTTTGAGATCTGTTCGTCCAATGGGCATCCAAAATTATCAATAGAGCCTGCAACGGTTGGACATCTATCTTCCGAATCTAGGACACCATCTTGATCCGAATCCGGAATTGGACAGCCCTTATTGGCTAATATTCCTGGTACTTCTGGACATGCATCATCCTTATCCTGTATGCCATCACCATCACTGTCCGGACAACCATTGAATATAGCCAGACCTGCTTGGTTTGGACAATCATCTTTTCTATCCTCTAGGCCATCTCCATCATTATCTGGACAACCATTGTATTTCGCTAATCCAGCCTGATCAGGACATTCATCTTTCCTATCCGGTACACCATCTCCATCTTTGTCCTTAATGCGCTTATCTCCTGTAAAACGATAAACCACACCACCAGAATGTTGGAAATGTTTTAATCCATAATCCTTGAAAGCTTGCTTAATTGTGGCTTGTAAATTAAGACCGAAGTTTCTGCCAAACCAATAATTAATTCCAAACGTTCCATTAAGTGTACCTGCACCTATTTTATCAAGCCATGTATAACCGCCTCCGATACCAACATATGGATTTATGGTATTGACAGGATTTTTAGCCTTACTCAAATTCAGTTTGACCATGCCATCCAGTGAAAGGTAATCGAACTCAGCACCAGTAATTGGAAAATTTTCACCAATCGTATTCCTGGACCCAACCATTTCGAAAATGAAACCACCGTCCAAATAGCGTGCAACTGTAACTCGAAGGGCAGATGCTTCCATATTCCAGGTACTATACCTTCCCTTGAGCGGATTAAGCCCAGTCGTAGCGTCGTTATCGCCAGATGTTGGATTATGAACGGAATTGATACCAACTCCTATTACCCAAGGGGTCTCAATATCTTGGGCCGAAATGTAATTGTTGATCGTAATCAGTAATGAAAGTGTAAGTATCCCTTTTAAGTGCCTCATTTTGATTAGGTTGATTAAGTGCACAACCAAGATAATAGTTTAAACAAAATTATGTTATGATTCCTAAAAGAAGTTTTACAGTTTAGTTGTTGAAATCTTTGAGCATTAATTTAATCGATGATCTCTACTTTTCTAATGTAAATGTTATGATCTGGCCAGCCTCGACCATCTGCTTTTTGCTTGGCGATTTCATCTACAACATTCATGCCTTTGATAACCTTACCAAAAATGGTATAATCACCATCTAAATGATAGGCGCCATTGGGGCTTTGTACTATAAAGAATTCGAAAGGAGATGCTAGTTTATGTGGATTCTTTATTTCGCTACTTGGCATGGAAACAACACCTCTATGGTGTCGATAGCCTCTTTTGGTGTCTGGAGGTAAAAGATATTTACCAATGTTCCTACGTTTATCTCGTATGTCCGGGTTATCGCTATTCCCTCCTTGAATAATGAAATTGTTCACGATTCGATAAAACTGTGTGTTATCGAAATAGCCCAACTTTGTAAGGAAAATGAAATTGGACCGATGAAACTTGGTCTTATTGAACAATTGAATATCAATAATTCCGAAATCGGTGGTTATACGAACTTTGTTTTCTTTGTGTTCCTTGTCGTACTCCAAGAAGAATTCCATCGCGTTCTTATCATTCAAAACCGGAAACTCACGTTCAGGAACTTTGGGTTTTTCAACCGTAACGATCGTGTCTTTTATTACTTTCGAAATAGGTGGGTCTAAAGATTTCTTGTCTGTAGTTTTCTTATCTTCACAATTCAATAAACAAATCAATAAACTTAGGATTAAAAGACGCATATGAATTTCGAAGTTGTTTTAAATTCAATTTCAAAAATAGAAAATATCTCACTTCCTGGGCAAGCTTCGCAATTTAAAATGGTGCCTCCATTTCGGCAAGAATTACTGAAAAAACAGCAAGGCTCCATTAAAGATGCAAAACAATCTGCTGTCCTTGCGTTGCTTTATCCGGATTCAAACTACCAAACGCATATTGTACTGATCCTAAGGAAAGCCTACAAAGGCGTTCATTCGGCACAGATAAGTTTTCCCGGCGGTAGGGTAGAGGATACGGACTCTTCACTAAAGGAAACGGCGTTGCGCGAAACCCATGAGGAAGTTGGTGTTCCTGCGAAGAGGGTCAAAATCATAAAGGAACTGACCAATGTATATATACCACCAAGCAACTATTTTGTTCAGCCCTACCTTGGCATTATGCCATCAACCCCTGAACTGATCAAAGAAGAGAAAGAAGTAGAGGAGATAATACAAGTCAGGATGCAAGATGTTTTTAATGAAGAATACATCATAACAAAAAGGGTTTCAACCTCTTATAAAATTGATGTTGAGGTGCCTGCTTTCCAACTTAATGGTCATGTTGTTTGGGGAGCGACGGCAATGATGTTAAGCGAGATAAAAGATATACTCAAAGCGTCCCTTTAATAGATCGCTTTTGTTACTTTTGTTTGTCTAACTAATGTAAATATGGGATTATTCAAAGAAAATCCTTTTGGTCATATCCTATTCCTTAAAAAATGGCTTATCCGGATTTTAGGTCTAATGACTCATCAAAGATTCAGGGGATTCAACGAATTGCAGATAGAAGGTTCGGATATCATCAGGAATCTTCCAGACACCAATGTGCTTTTCATTTCTAATCACCAGACTTATTTTGCAGATGTCGTTGCCATGTTCCATGTATTCAATGCAAGTTTAAGCGGTAGGGACGATTCAATCAAGAACATTGGGTATCTGTGGAATCCTAAGCTCAATATATATTATGTGGCAGCTAAGGAAACGATGAAGGCAGGACTTCTTCCTAAAATTTTGGCTTATGTTGGTTCAGTAAGTATTGAACGCACTTGGCGAGCAAAAGGAGAAAATGTGAACAGGCA
>JABDMQ010000050.1 GCA_013001365.1 Flavobacteriaceae bacterium | reverse complement strand
TTCCTAAAGAGAAAAATTGGATTCTCAATTCCGCTTTCTGTTAAAATTGTCTTAGGTCTATTGGTCCTATGGGCCTCTTTGGCCGTTGGTGACCTTTGGGAATTGTTTGAGGCTTGGTTACAGCAATGAAGGTCTGAATCGGTTTTAATTCTTAACTTTAAAGGGGAATGAGCTTAATATTTTCTTTACCAGACTTGAAATTTCATGAAACGAATACATATTATACTTCTTCTAGTGATTCCACTAAATTCTTGCAGTCAGGAATTTGAGTTGACCAATCCCAATGTAAATGAACTAAAATCCGATCTTGAAAATAGGACTACGTCCGTAGACGTTGTTTATCTCTACTTTGCTAGAAATTACGATTCGCTTGCTGTTAAGAGGGAGGTTAAGCATTATGACTACGAGCCAAGATTGGTCTGTGGATTCAGTCAGGATTTTCAAGGCGGAATAACTTACACTATCGATCAGTGCGATGAGGCTGCTGGTATTTCTACTACCATAGTATTGCCCAAAATTGAGGAAGACAAGGTCAAACGTTGGGTCGAACAGATTTATAGAGCTGAAATCACGGATCTGCCCAACGAATGGTACCCAGACAAGAACATTTATGGTCCTGTTGGAGAGGAGGCTGGCTGCTACTACGAACTTAAGTCAGGAGACAATAATTGGATTATCGACATTTATTGTGGGTGTTGAGAAACAGGTTGCATTATGAAATAAAGATTGGAAATGCTCTAAAATTGATGAAGCATGACTTCGAGATAGAAAATAATCCTTTGAATGGGCCTAGCAAATATTTAAAAAATGAATAATTCCGTATCAAGATTACTCCTTCTCTTAATATTTGTCGTTTCATGCAACTCACAAAATGACAAGAAGGATCGCTTGAATCAATTTGCCGAAAATGAAATAAAAGATCGAAAAGATTCTCTTGAAATTATTGACAATAGATATTCCACTGGGAAGCAATACCTCTCATTTTCAAAAATTGAGTTGAATGAAACAAGATTTGAACTGACCTTCGAAGTAAAGTGGGATGAATCTTGGAGAGAAGGTGATGAATATGATGCTGCATGGACTTTCATTAAGAAAAGAATGAATGATGGGTCTTGGAAACATCTCATAATAAATCCTGATGCTGTCAAGATCGAATCTCATAATCCTTCCAATGATTCAGAAGGAATCGTCAGAGTATCTCCAGACGGAGTTGGGATGATCATTAACAGACTGAGAGATGGTCAAGGGAATAACCACTGGAAAATTAGGGTCACATTGACGAAAAGCGAAATCGAGAATATTAAAGAATTTCGAGTGTTCGGTCTTGAAATGGTGCATGTAACCAAAGGACCGTTCGAACTTGGTACACTTAAAGGCGAGAGAGACCGAAGAGAAGTCCTGACCCAAGGTGCAGGTGGAGCGCCTTACGACCCTTTTTTTACCTATAAAAGTGACGCGAAAAATAATTATGGTGGTGTATTCAAAGTTAATTCTGAAGAGACCATAAACATTGGTAAACAAGATGGTAATCTGTATTGGATCGATGCCAATATCCCAGGAACAAATACGTTTTCCGGTATTCCAGAAGGACAATTAAACCCTGAATTCCCTAAAGGTGTCAAAGGGTTTTACCAAATGAAATACGAATTGTCGCAACAAGAATACTGTGATTTCTTGAATACATTGACTAGAGAACAACAAGAAACAAGGGACTTCACCAAAATAATGGAATTCAATAGGCCCATTAGTGATTATAGAAATATGATCACTAAAGATGGCAATGGATATTATTCGACAACTCGGCCAAATAGACCTTGTAATTTCATTTCTTGGCTAGATGGTCAAGCCTTCGCGGATTGGGCTGGATTAAGGCACATGACAGAACTGGAGTTCGAAAAGTCATGTCGAGGACCGAATAAAGCTGTCTATAGGGAATATGTTTGGGGAGTCAACGAAATTCGAGACAAAAGCAATATGCGATATGTCGAAGGGTTCTATGAAGATGGTAACCTCATCAGTGAAGAGACTGGGGACGAGGAAACAGATGGTAATATTCATGCCAGTATGTTTTCGTATAAGAATTTTATTGATGTCTGCACGCGTCAAGGTAATTTTTATGACCCAAGTTCTGTAGGATGTCGCTCCTTTAAAGGTGGTGATGGCGGTAGAGGACCTGTGCGTAAAGGTATATTTGGTGTAACTTCAGGTGGTAACCGAATTAAGGCAGGCGCTACATACTTCGGTGCCATGGAAATGGGCGGAAATCTTCAAGAACCAGTAGTTACCATTGGCCATCCATCAGGCAGGAAATTCAAAGGAACCCACGGGAATGGAGAGCTAACAGAAAAAGGATTTGCAGATAATGAAGATTGGCAGCCGGTTAAAA
>JABDMQ010000039.1 GCA_013001365.1 Flavobacteriaceae bacterium | reverse complement strand
TATAGTTGAAAAAACAGGAAGTATATTCCTTGCTGGTAGTTATCTAGTTAAAGCAGCTATTGGGGAATCAATAGATAATGAGACTTTAGGCGGCGCTACTACACATTGTGAAGTTTCTGGTGTTACGGACTATAAAGCGAAGGACGACAAAGATGCCCTCGACAGGATAAAGAGCATAATGGATAAGATCGGTGAATTTGATAAAGCTGGTTATAATAAAATTGCAGCAAAGAAACCTAAATTACCGCAAGAGGATATTTATGGGTTAATCCCAAAATCTCGTGGCGACCAATATGATATGAGAGAGGTCATTGATCGTTTGGTCGATGATTCGGTTTTCGAGGAGTATAAAAAAGGATATGGACAGACCTTATTGACAGGTTATGCAAGAATAGATGGCTGGGCAGTTGGAATTGTAGCCAATCAGCGTAAAGTCGTCAAGACCACAAAGGCCAAGACAAAACCTAGTGAAATGCAATTTGGCGGCGTTATTTATTCAGATTCGGCTGATAAAGCCACGCGTTTCATTGCTAATTGCAATCAAAAGAAAATACCTCTTGTCTTTTTACAGGATGTCACTGGATTCATGGTGGGAAGCAAAAGCGAGCATGGCGGTATAATTAAAGATGGCGCAAAAATGGTTAATGCCGTTAGCAATTCAGTAGTTCCAAAATTCACAATCATTATTGGTAACTCTTACGGTGCTGGTAATTATGCTATGTGCGGAAAGGCCTATGATCCGCGGTTGATCGTTGCCTGGCCAAGTGCGGAGTTAGCTGTTATGAGCGGTAATTCTGCAGCCAAGGTACTTCTTCAAATAGAAAAAGCCTCTCTTGAAAAACAAGGTGAAAAAATTACCAAGGAAAAAGAAGACGAATTATTCAACAAGATCAAGGACAGATACGATAATCAGGTATCTCCTTATTATGCAGCGTCCAGACTATGGACCGATGCTATTATCGATCCTTTGCAAACAAGAAAATGGATAAGCATTGGCATTGAAGCAGCAAACCACGCTCCTATCGAACGAGCTTTTAATCTAGGTATCATACAGACTTAGACTTTTAATTTTACCGCTGTTTGCAATTTTCCTTTCTCGCTAAGCCTGATAACCTTGGTTTCCATGGTTTCATTCGCTTGACCAAAGTTATTGTAAATCGTGATTTTTAGATAGCTCGGTATGTCATTACCAGTATTTGTTCCTAAATATTTAATATTGAAAAGCCATTCGCCAATATCCGAAGAGGTGAGGTAAAACTCTTCAAGACCCCAACCTTGTTGTTTCTCCTCTGCAATTCTCTGTGCGGCTTTAGCTTTACTATGTTCCCATGTAAAGAATCTTTTTTGTGGATTCACTATCTGCAGATCGAATTCTGAATCAGGATTATTCCATTCAAAAATAATTCTCGTTCTATGTTTTACACTGGTCATGAATTTGGGATTCACTCCAGCTGTATTCAATTGCCCTTTATGCTTATTGACAAGGTTCTTGAAATCATTGGTAACCGTTTTTTCGATACCACTAAAATTAGCCCTACCAACATTCCTCATCTTGTCGATTCTATCATACATCTTTAGGGCTTTATGATAATTACCTGCTAAGGTGTGTGCCCTTGCAACATCAAGATATGATTGGGCTTGATTCGGTTTTAATTTCAAAATGCGTTGATAGGTAAACAAAGCCTCATTGAACTTATTCCCTTCGATTTGCTTGTAGGCCAGCGACCTTAATACTTCAGGGCTATCAAAGAATTTTTCATAAATGTTAGTTAGAATCCTGTCAGATAAATACGGATTGTTCCAGCCTTGGAAATAATCGTAAGAATCGATATAGAATTCTGGATTAGCTAAGAATTCCGTTCTTTGGTCCAGATATATATTGAAGGCTTCTTCGACATTTCCAGCACCCTTTAAAGCTTTTATGTACGGTGTACTCGGTAATGACTGCACAAGACCTACATTCGCGGAATATGTTTCAGTAGTACCTAGTTTTACTTCTTTCTTTTCTTGCTTCGTGCCTAATATTGCGTTCTTGGTCGTGATCAATAGTACACCATTCCTTCCCAATGACCCATATCTATTCGTAGCCGCTAACCCTTTCAAATAGGTAATGCTATGAATGATGTCTGGATTTATATGGCCTGCTGTAGTACTCCTAAAGCCACCAGCTGACGAATCAGACTGCTGTTGTGGAACGCCATCAATTACTATTAATCCGTATTGACTTAAGGCAATGGTACTATTTCTTCCTCTACCTATAAACTGGCTTAAATCTACTTGATGATCAGGACCAGCGTCACTAGCAATCTGCAATCCTGCGAATTGTCCTTTAACGGCTTGTTGCACATCAGTATCCAATTGTGATATATCATCCTCATCAATACTTTCAATCGAATATCCCAAGGTCTTTTTATCGACCATGGTATTACCAGTATTCACCAATTCTTCTTCCTCCAATGCTTCCGTGGTTACCACGACGCCTTCAAGAGCTTCGGTTACTGTTACCATATTTATGTTCAAAAAATCGCCTTCAGGCATAATAATATTAATCGTTTTCTTGCCAATAAACGTAAAGACAAGTTGATCGCCAATATCTGCCTTGATTCTATAACTCCCATCACTAGATGAAGTTGTTCCCTCATTTCTATCTCTATTGAATACATTAACATTGGCAAGAGGGCCTTTCTCATCGGTAATAACTCCAGACACCAATACGCCTATAGAACCGGTCATTATGCCAGAATCAATGGAATACGCGGATGTGGTATCAGAACTTGAATTCAACAAAACGTAAGAACCATTGGAACTCTCAGCTATCCTTTGAAATTTTGGATTTGCAACAGATACGGTCGAAACAATCGTAATAGGCTTACTTACTGGTGGCTCTAATTTGTCCAAGATTTCAACTCCATCTGTAAATATCAAGTATTCATCAGAATCTTGATTAAACAGTTTGCTATAGGACGTTGCTCCATCATAGACAGTCTTAAGTAATTCATTCCTTAGAGCTTCCCAATTCGAACCTGTAACAGTGAACTTTTCTTCTAGAATGATGTCATTACTAAAAGACACCAAATGTATTTCGACTTCTGGGTGTTTTTTGAAATAATTGTCCAAGTAATTCAATTCCCTACTGATTTCCCTATCCTGCATCGACAATGATGCATCCCAGTTAACAGTAACTTTTTTCTGACCAAAGACCATCTGGAAAATGACCAATGTCATTACTAATAGCAATGATTTTTTCATAATTACTAAAGTTACGAATTATTACAGAATAGGTGATTTCCTGTTAAAAATAGATAGTGGTCAAGACGACCTTAATTCTTAGATGACTTTATAGGTATTATAGCTGTTTGTCTAAGATTTATATACCTAAAGCCATCATCACCAAAAAACCCTGGCTCTTCCAGCATGATACGAACATCGCGATTCCATTCAGGAATATTTACTGTGGTATTCAATTCGATGGCATAGGCTGTATTCTTATATAAAGGATAGTCTCCATTAAAAGGAACGCCACCTTGCGAATCCCACATCCCTATGGTTGACCCTGATGAATGGCCATAAAGCCCTAAAGGGTGTGTGTATATAGATGGCCTCAGTCCTTCAGCTTTTGCATCTTCTAATGATTTAAGAAGTATTTCATTCCCTGTTTCTCCCTCTACAAAGTTATTGGTGAGTATATCTTGTAATCTGTTTCCCTTCTTAAGTGCATTTTTCAAGAAGCCAGGTACGTCCTCTTCATTATCCTTTAGAACATAAGCATGTTGTTGGCAATCGGTATTGAGTCTCAAATAGGTAATGCCAAAATCGCAATGCAGAAGATCTCCTTTCTGTATAATATCTTTCTCTTCTCCTTTGGAAAAAGACGTAATATGACTGCCCAAGGCAACATCGGCTCGTTGAATATCAACGGTTGGATGGAACCAAGTCCTTAATCCAAGATCATTTAGTTTTTGCCTCATGAACCAAACGACATCATCTGTTGATGTTATACCCGGCTCAATCACTTTGTTCGAAAAAGCTTCGGCAATTATATCATGAGTTAGGTCAGTGAGCTGATCGAATATTTTCATTTCCTTTTCGGTCCTTGTCTCTATCCAGGCAATGGCCAATTTTTCTGATGAGACTATTCGAGAGATGTACAATTCAGGAAGGTTTTTGACGAGCCAGTCATAATCTGTTTTAACTAAACCATCCGCAATACCAAAATGATCCGAAATATTAAGGCCGATCTTCTTTGGGTTTCTCTCGGCAATTATTTTATGCAATGCCGCACGCTGGTCAGGCTCTTTTTCTTTCTCCCATGCGGAGGCAATATTCTCACCAACATTGTAACGAGCAACAGCCAATTTCTCAATTGTATTGTTGATTTTATCGCGATAGAACACCAAAATTGTGCGTCTTCGAGCATTCAACCACAACGAAGGCAACATTGTCCTCAGAACTGGGTCTTCATTATACTCGCGGGAAATCAATATCCACATATCAATATCTGCACGATCCATTAATTTCGGTAGCAAGTTGTCAAACCTGTCCTTGAGCACCTCATCTATAACAGCAGAGCGCTCCCTTAATGGTAGGATTTGAGAAAATACATTGAAGTTAATGAGGCAAATAAGGATAATGGTCAATCTTTTCATAAGGTATAATTACTGGTAAAATAAAAGTAACGAAAAAAGGAATGCCTGTTAGCGCATCCCTTCGTTTGTATCGTTTTTCCGTTTTCTTTTCTTCTTTTTTCTCTCGTTCTTCTTTCCTGATTTCATGGCATCCCGCAATTCGTCAGATTGCTGAAGCTCCTTGAATCTTTCAACTTCGTCGGCCGAAAAAATTGATTCCAGTTCAGTTTGTAGCTTTTCTTCAAGTCTCGACAAAGCATACTGCTTTTGATCGTATTTCATGCTGGTGTCCACTCTTAAAGATTCCAGCTGGTCATAATGCTTGATCAACATATTCTTTAGAATTTCCTTCTTGAAGTCATCCAACTGCAATTTTTCAACATAATATGGCATAAGCATAGCCACTAATTCCTGACCATCTTTAGGTCTCTCGGCGTAAGCTGAAGGCCTTGCCTGTGGTGGTGGTGTATATCCACGATTTCCTCGTTCGGGCTGTCGGAAACCATATTGAGCAAAAACTGATTGTTGAAAAAGCAGTGCAACTACCAATATAAGCGTGATTCTAATATATTTCATTATTAAAGATTAAGGAATTCAAAAATACAAAAAAGGAACGCAAGATTCGTTCCAATTGTTCAATCAACCATAGATAAATACATCCTGATCATACTTATTATTAAAGCAAAGCCAATGTTTTCTCTTTTTGGATCTTACCAGATTTGGTTTCAACAAATTCAGGAATGTTAAGTATTTCTCTTGGTGTTTCAAATTTGTCTAAGCCGTTGAAACAATTCTTCTCAAGGTCTATCGATTCACTTTCTAAGACCAAGACTACTTTTTCTCCAAGCTCATTGTCTTTAATTGAGGTTATAAAAAATCGATCATCAATTTTTGATGATAGCTTCTTCTCGATCTGTTCTGGGAAAAGTTTAACGCCACCTGAATTGATCACATTGTCAAATCGTCCCAAGAATTCGAAAGTGTTTGGAGAAAGTATTTCGACAATATCATTGGTTACTAATTTACCTTCAAACAAATGTTCAGCCTCGATTACTAGACAATTTTGTTCATCTTGAGAAATATGAACTTTGGGAAACGTCTTATAGAACGCTGGTAATGACTTGAAGCTACTGTCTTTTTTCAGTGCGGCCTCATTTAGAGGTTTTACTGCAATATGGGACAAGGTCTCTGTCATTCCATATGTGGCGAATACGGAAGTTTTCAAATCCTCTAGTTTTTTACACAAGTCTTGTGGAACAGCGGCACCACCAACAATAATTGTATTTATGTTTTCGCAATATTGATACGTTCGCTGCAATTGTAATGGTACCATAGCACAAAAATCATATGGCATATTATAATCGAAAATTGGCTGGGATGTTGGTTCAACAAGGTCTAATTCCAGTCCAAGAATGATTGCTCTTACGAACATCATCTTACCGGCAATGTAATCTGATGGCAAGCAATGCAGGATTTTATCTCCTGGCTCGAGTTTAAAATAATCACCCGAGGCAATGGCAGAATGAACCATGGATTGTTTGGACAATCGAATAATTTTTGGATCTCCTGTAGACCCAGAGGTCTTGGCTTCAATATGGTCCTTTTCGTCTAACCAGTTCAGCATGAAATTACCAATGGTCTTCTCAAAAGGCTCCCCTTCTTTAATGCAGCTATAAGCAAAATCTACCAATCCATCCTTATGATGATGCATTCCATTTATCTGAAATCGATTATGTATTTTACTATAATGAGGTATCATTTGTATCTTCAATTACTTTATAATCTTCAAGCTTCGGTTGCTCTACTCTGCCCAATAATTTCCCTTGCCAATCAGTCCAATTATACTTCTTGGCAAAAATGAAGAGTAAAATCGGGAAGATTATGAAAATAGGAAGAATCATGTCAATGAATCCTAAGCTAGGTTCAGAAACATCTTTAAACACAGAATGTGTCTGGAATGCAGTCCAATTAGCCGTTACCAATAACGCCGTAAAGAGATTGTTTGCCGCATGAAAGCCCAGGGCCAGTTCTAGACCATCATCCATTAAGGTCAAAATCCCCAAGAACAAACCTGTCCCTATGTAATATATCATAATTGTATTTCCGAGTTTTTCAACTTCTGGATTGGCTATATGGAGCATTCCGAATACCACTGAGGTTAGTAACAATGGAAACCATCTATTTTTCACCAAGGCACCAATACCTTGCATTAAATATCCACGAAACAGGTATTCTTCAAAACTCGTTTGTAAAGGAATCAAGATAACAGCTATTAATGCTAAAACGGCGAATCGTTGCCATTCAAAATTCATGACAAAATCTTCTGGAGCCATAAAATAATCTACTATCACAAGACTTGAGGACAATATGCCCCAAAGAAAGAAAGCGAACCAAATGCGTTTCCAATCAACTTTTTTCCGGGCAGTAGTAAGATGCCTTAAAGATTGCCTATGCAATAATTTAACCGCAATGAACAAGAATATCAGACCTCCTGCAAAAGGAAGCAAAATGTAGATCAAATTTATGTTAGGGTCAAACAATCCCATAATGTAATTGACATCCTCAAGCCTTGTTAAGTCCACCTCTGCTTTCATCCTCTTTGCGAAAATTGCAATAATATGAGGCACTGAGAAGACAAAAACACCGATTACTGCGATTATTACACCAAGGACGTATCTCCACCATTCATGTAAGACATTATATGTTTGCGCTATATACATTAGGTTCATAAATTAAATTTCCAATTGGTTTTATTATTATAATGCAATGTACCATTTTTTACTATTAATGGAGACTGGAAATTATTCGTGAATAATCCTCCTGTACCAAGACCTTGTGGTATATTACTCTGCTTCAGATAAGTATATTGCGCAATGGCATTCAATCCTACATTGCTTTCCAAGGCACTCGTTATCCACCAACCTGTATCAATCTTTTCGGCTTTTTCAATCCATTGATCTGATGACCTAAAACCTCCTATTAAACTGGGCTTCAAAATGATATATTGTGGTTTTATAGTGTCCAAAAGTTCTTTTTTCTGCTCTTCCGAAAATATTCCTATCAATTCTTCATCCAATGCAATAGCTAAGGGAGATTCTTGACAAAGCAAGGCCATCTCTTGCCACTGACCAGACTTTATAGGTTGTTCGATGGAATGCAAATCGTATTCTGACAATCGCTTTAATTTCTCAATTGCATCTGAATAATTAAAAGCTCCATTGGCATCTACTCTAAGTTCGATATCATCTTTACTGAATTCATCCCGAACGGATTTCAAAAGGTCGATTTCAGTTGAAAAATCTATTGCTCCAATTTTCATTTTAATACATCTAAAACCGTTTTTGATCTTTTGCTTGATCTGGGATTTCATGAATTCTTTATCTCCCATCCAGACCAATCCATTAATTTCGATGCTGTCCTCACCAGAAGTAAATAAGGAAGGGCACAAGATAAAGCGATGTTCACTTTCAAAGGACCTAAAGGCCATTTCCAAACCAAATTGAATGCTTGGAAACTCATTTAAATGCTCAAGTAGTGCATCGAGACCGAGTTCAATATTATTGCAGGCCCATGATAACTTTTCCTCGTAATCCATCCTATCATCTATACTCAGACCTCTGAACATACCACACTCACCAATGCCTATTTTATTACCTTCTTCAATAATGATGAACCACGTATCCTTGGTTTTCAAAACACCCCTGGAAGTGCCACTTGGACGTTTGAATTCAAGTATATATTCACGGAAAGATGCTTTCATGTCGTTCTCAAAAATAAGTAATAATTCCATCTGTAAGGTCATGAAGTGGTAAGTGAAAAATGATATTTATCATTTCAATAGTTATTGTTTGTTCAGATATTTGTTAGAAATCGAAAACCTAATGATTCATGGAAGCAACTGAAAACAAGAAAATACTGGACAAAGTTGTCGACGCTTTAAGAAAAGCAGCCGTTGAGATTGAAGAAGTGCAGGTACAGGCAGCTTTAGGAAAAGCAGAGGCACGGGACAAATTTGAAGACGTAAAGCAGAAATTCAACACCTTCGTGCATGATAGCAAAATGAAATACGAAGAAGGCAGGGAGAAGGTTGATGAAGTTCATGCCAAAATAGACGAACTTCGTGTTCAACTCAACTTAGGAAAAGCTGAAACAACGGAGATGTTCAATGAACAGAAGACAAAGTTGCTTGCAGCGCTGCATGAACTTGAAGTGAAAATCAAGACAAATGAAACCCTTAATCGTATCTATTCTTACGTTCTGATCGAGATCGATATGTTCAAGGTGCAGTTGGAAATTCTTGAAAGCGAATATGAGGATCGCAAAGAAAGCGTTAAATCATCTTTTGAGAAAGGAAAAAGTGAATTCAATCAATTCATTGAAGATTTTAAATCAAAGTATTCGAAAAAAGAAGAGCCAACGCAGTTCGAACATTTTCAATCTGAAGTTTCTGAAGCATTCAGTCATTTAAAGAATGCATTCAAGAAGGCTTAATCAGACGTAGAATGAAAAAAGGCACATTGAAAAATCAATGTGCCTTTTTTTATTATTACCAATTATCATGATCACCTTTCCGGATATCCCTTAACATGCCGAAAGCAAGCATCGCTGCAAGAATTATCGCAATGATACCTATTACAGAAAATCCTTTCCATAATGGTTGTATCTCGAATATAATGAATAGGGTTGCGCCAACGATCAAGGCTACCATTACAAATGCACTAACCAATTGTTTGGTGACACGGTTTATGGTGTGAACCATTGGGTCGATTCCTTGATGGGTCAGATCTACTTTTACCATACCACTATTGATCTTCCTTATGGCATTTTTCAAGTCACGTGGAAGTTCTTCCATATAATTACCTAGTTCGTACATAGAATTAAGTGCCTTCTCACCCATCTTAATCGGATTGTAGGTTCTCGAAACACTTTTTATTAAATAGGGTTTGACAATTGCGAACTGATCCAATTCTGGATCCAGTTTTTCTATGACCCCTTCTACCGTGACCAGTGATCGTGCAAATAAATAAAAATGCGTAGGTACTATTAAACCATGTGCAATGATTATGTCCTTAAGTTCGAGGAGGATAGTACTCATTTCGTTTTCATGAACTGAGCGTATATAATATTTCTCAACGAATTCATTGATATCGAATTCAAGGTCCCGCATGTTCTCTATGGTCATATTATTTGATAATTGCTGCAATGCCCTAATTATCTTATTGACGTCTTTGCGCGTAATCGCCAAGAACAAGCGACCAAATATCTCTATGTCCCTGGGCAGTATGCTCCCCATCATTCCAAAATCCAAATAGCAAATATGCCCATTGGCCTGAACCAATAAATTTCCTGGGTGTGGATCCGCATGAAAGAAACCGTATTCGAATATCTGCTTGAAGTAACTTATGGCCAACCTCCTAGCCAAGACTTTCTTATCAAATCCTTTTTCTTCAATTTCCTTTAAAGAGTTGATCTTGATACCTGGCATGAACTCCATCGCCAATATCTTGTTGGTGGTATACTCAGGATATATCCTTGGGGCGTTGGCAAATTGTTCTACAGAATCGTCTTGCTTGATATTATTATAAAATCGTTGTACATTAATTGACTCATTAATGAAATCCAATTCTTTTAGAATCGATTCCTCAAAATTCTTTACTAAACCAATTGGATCAAAACTCTTGAGAGAAGGAATCCGTTTTTCCAAGATATCGGCAATACTGTACATCACCTTGATATCTTCTAGAATGATATCTTGAATGCCTTGCCTTTGGACTTTCAGGGCAACGCGTTTACCAGAATGAAGCGTAACCTTATGAACTTGGGCCATGGATGCTGAAGCAAATGGCTCTGGTTCGAACCACGCAAACAATTTTTCAACATCATCTTTCAGTTCAGTTTCAACCACTTCCTTGGCCATTTCAACCGGCATTGGAGGAACATTATCTTGTAATTTTTCCAATTCGAATACCAGATCAAAGGGAATAAGGTCTGGTCGATTACTCAATATCTGCCCAAACTTTACAAATGTAGGACCTAACTCTTCACATACCAATCGCATTTTGGCCCACTTGCTATATTCCATGGCATGCAACTTCCTGGCCTTAGGAACGAATTGTTGTAAGAACTGATATCTTTTTTTCTCCTCGAGGTAGTATACAAGATCTTCAAATCCATATTTCAGTAAAACCTTCAATATCTGGTTATAACGTGAAACAGACTTGACCTTTTTTCGTATTCCTGTGAGTAGACCCATGTTACTCTTTTCTTTCCAATTTGTTGAGGCGAGCTTCTAATAGGGCAATCTTCATATCAGATTTCTCAAGTTGTTCATTAAGCGCATTTATTTCATCTAAATGAGCCACATTGATCTTCTTGTAGAACTTTACCACTAATTCTTCAATTTTCTGCTCCAATTCTTCCTTGGCTTGAGCGGTTTTTTGAATGATCTTATCTATAAGCTCCCTCTCATTGCCATTTTCGTCTATACTAGACTCGGAGGCAACTTTATTAATGCCTTCTTTGCCTTTTTCGGTCAATTCACTGATTCTATCCAATAAATGGGTATCCTTTGCCAGATAATAGATGCTGGACGATAAGGTAATTAGTTCAATTAATGTCTTGGTTTTCATGATCGAATGATTTGCGCTTATACTATTTACAAACATATCACTAAATGTTCTTCCTAAATATGATTTAAATCATTTGTCACAAGAGAGATTTGACCTTATTTTGATTATGTATCAATTGGAAAATCCCTTAACAAGCAACATATGAAATCAGCACCAATTTCCACAATAATGACTAAGAACGTTGTAAGCGTTTCTCCTGGACAAAAAATATTAGATGTCAAGCACATTTATGAGAAGAAAGATTTTCATCACCATATCCCAGTGACCGAAAACGGGAAATTAGTTGGCATGATCAGTTTGGTCGATTTTATGTACAAGATCAATGGTGCTGGTCTTGACGACAACAATGCCATCTATAGTACGCTTTCTGTGAAGGACATAATGACAACTCATCCTTATACCATGAATTCGGATGTTACGATCGAGGAGGTTGCACGTGTTCTGTCCAAAGGAGATTACCATGCCATTCCAATTGTTGAAGACGATAGGATTGTTGGCATAGTTTCTACAGCTGACGTTATACGATTCTTTATTGATCAGTAGCCTTATCGCAAACTAATTCCCTTTAGTGATTTTTAATTAAAATTAAATGAAAAATTGTATTGTTAATGGATTCTGTGACCTTTTTACAGATTCAATTACTCAGAATTTATAGTCAATGTCAAATCGAATCCTACTACCCGTTTCCTTCGCAATGCCATAAGGAATTAGTTGTTCAACGAAATAGCATTTTGCTTTCAGGATCATCCTTTCATCAACCTTGTATCCTACCGCAAGCTCTACACCCTTATAATTAGTCAATCTTCCGTCAGGAGAATCAAACGATGAATAATCCCACCGCGCCCAATCGTTCTGTGCTAGGAAGTCCACTGCAGAATATTGTTGCAACTGAGAATAAGTTGCCGTGAACTGCCAGTCTTTCGTCATTCTTAAGTTACCGTATTTCAAGGCAATGACCATTCCTGATTTTTCTTCTTTAAGGTTATTGGGAATAGAATCGTTTTGTGAATAGTCTTCTAAATTTTCATAAAAGTCGAATTCCACTTTCAATTTATCTCTTTTAAGTAAATTGAGTCTGGTCCCGATATGTAAGATTGAATAATCGAAAACAAATGTTGCACCACCGTCCGGAATATTTGGAATATCGTTAAAGAAATAAAGCGCCGGGAAAACTTCTATTTTGCTATTGAAGAATGAAGATAGAAGCTGATACCCTTGAAAATAAGCATCATCTTTTAATGACTTGCCCGAAGTTGATATTATAAAATGACCAGCTCTTAAATCTAAGGCATTAATAAAACCGGAGTCAAAATCAATTACTTTACCGACTGCTATTCCTTCTGGATATACATTATCGCTCCAAAATAATTCATTACTTTTTTCGAAGGGGGAGTCGTTCTTTCCTAACCAGAAGAAAAAACTTGTCCAATGCGCTTGGAAGTAGGCCTTCTCGAATCCAATTGGTAATGTCCCAAATTCTTCGAATCCATCACCTAAGGTCAGTTGCGGGTCTTGTTGTTTCCTCTGATCCCCGGTTCTGAGCCTTAATCCAACTTCATACCAATTATCCTGATATGTAATTCCTGCTCTTGCACGATAACGAAATCTAGTTCTGTCATCTCTATAAGTACCATCGGATTTTCTTGAATCCCAATCCTGCTCAACCCTAAAACGAAAATCAGCATTAAATGAAAGCTTGGATCCGATTGTATCTAGCTGCCCAACTAATACAAAAGGAATTAAAAGAAAAGCTAATAGGGTAAATAATTGTTTCAAATCAGATCAAACGATTAAGATAATTTTCGGTATTGTTCCTATAACTCAATGCTATTACCAATCTCGAGTAGCATCAAGTCTTTATCTTTCTCGAAGAATTTTCGTTTCGCTTCTTCATGATCGATCTCGATATAACCGAAGGTGTCATAATGATAGCCCAATAATTTATCGCATTCTATGAATTTGCTTGCAATAATAGCATCATCCACACCCATTGTGAAATTATCTCCAATTGGGAGAATAGCCAAGTCTAGGTCGTATTGTGCTGGGATTAGTTTCATGTCCATTGTCAATGCAGTGTCTCCCGCAACATAAATGGTCTTATGTTCGCCTTCTATAACGAAGCCACCAGGCTGCCCACCGTAACTCCCATCCGGAAAAGAGGATGTATGAATGGCATTAACATATTTGAGCTTACCAAAATCGAAATTCCAAGTTCCCCCGTGATTCATTGGATGACCTTCCAAGCCTAGTTTCTCGTAGTGCGTAATGATCTCGTAATTCGAAACTAGGATAGCTTTAGTCCTTTTAGCAATTCGTTCGACGTCAAGAATATGATCTTGATGTGCATGTGTTATCAATATGTAATCAGCTGGGATCTCGTCGATATTAATATGAGCGGCCTTGCCATTACCGGAAATAAAAGGGTCGATAAGTACATGAACATCCTCAACCTTAAGACCAATGCAAGCATGGCCATAAAATGTAATTTTCATCTTTAAAATGGATTGAATTAACTCTTACTAATTTAAGCAAAAAACTCGGACAGGATATGTCCGAGTTTTTAATCCCCAAAATTAAGAGCTAGTAACTCTTGAAGTAATGTTAAACCTAAACTTAACAC
>JABDMQ010000028.1 GCA_013001365.1 Flavobacteriaceae bacterium | reverse complement strand
CCTAGAATCGTAGCTGTTTGACTAGTCAAATCGAAGATTTCTAAACCATCACCATTCAAGTCACAAACCTCAAAATCCCCAACTCCATTGGCAATTCCTGTATTATTAACGATCAAATTAAATAATGGCAGCGCTGAAACATTGTAACAATTAGAGTCAGCAATGTTCTCAACACGTACAAAGATCGGCTCAGGATTATTAACGTTGGTATAAGGACTTGTGAGAGCTCCCGTGTCGCTGTCTGCATCTGCAAAGGATAAATGATAGGTAACTTCAAAGTCTGTCGCCGGCTGTGCCCCAAGTATAGTCAAGGATTGACTTTCAAGATCGAATTGCGACATGCCATCGTTATTGCCATCGTCGCATACCTCTAGATCAGCGACAGGATTGATTGTTGGTTGGCCTTGAACATTCAAAGTGAAGCTCTCGGTCTCATAGCATCCAGAAGTTAAATATTCAATCCGGATATAAATCGTTTGCCCATCGGTACCATTGTAATTTACTGGTGCAGCAATTGGTGCTGTATTATTATCTGCATCCAACTGCGTTTCATGATAACTTACGACCATATCCGCTGCATTTGGATCGCTTGCCAAGATGACGGCTGTGTTTTGCGAAAGATCAAAAATATAAGGTGGCATACCTGTATCACAAGTGAACAGGTTATTTGGTAATTCTGTAATGATTTCTGGTAGAATAGTTATACAAACTTCTTCGGAATATTCACAACCAAAATTATCAATAACCCTATACGTATAGCAATGCTGTCCAACTGCCCCTGGCTGCACAGTAATGGTATTTCCAACAGTATTAGTAATTGAAGGGTCCGCATCCCAAGAAGCAGTAACTATTGTTGGTGTAAATGATAATTCTGGTGGTAAGATACTCGGATCGAACTCAAGACTCCATTGAAATAGATTCCCATTGTCCTGGCCGATATTATCAACGATTCTTATTGTCCAATTGCCATTCAAAGGAGAACCAATCAATCCTGTTAATGGATTAACAGAACTATAATTGCCTGCTGGAACAAAGGAATCGGTATAAGTTCCTGGACCATCACCACTAACAAAAGTTCCTCCGGCTTGAACCCCTCCAACTAATGTCGGGAATACATTGCCTGGCACAAAACAGTATTGATAGCCCACACCAGGAGTTAAATTCGCACTATTACCATCCACAGCACCAGTTGCCCAAGGCTCCCCTAAATTTGCCGACCCTCCTCCTTGGTCATGCATTCTCACTACTTGACCATTAGGTGAGATAATCTCGATATCCAGATCACCTAAGTACGAATGTTCTAGAGTAAGGCAAATATTGACGAGTTGGTTAATATCGGTTAACGTAGCAGCAGAATCAAAACAATCTACTGTTATTGATGTTTCATAGGTGGCTCCAGTGCCATCTGGCAATGGTTGAGGGTCCGAAACTGGTGGGGTACAGTCATTAATTACTAGGACAGGTACAACTGAACCATCAATTGTTGTTGCGGTAGTTGAATCCCCAAAACAAAGAGTTTCTGATGCTGCTTGTGTTCCTGTAAAGTCTGGAGTCGAAGAGACTTGAATCACTTGATTGATCAAATTATTATTTGTACAACCTTGTGGGTTCGTATCTGTAATGTTCAGGTTAACAACATAAACCCCTTCATTGGGATAGGAAAAACTTGCATTCTGACCTGTAATCGTATTTCCATCTCCCAAGTCCCACTCGTATGTGGCTCCTGTGCCATCATCCGAGAATACACCACTCCCTGTAAGGTCAATCGGATCGTTCTGGCAAACTCGAATGATTCCGTCTACATCAGGTGCTGGATTAGATGTATCAATTTGAGAATTAATAGTCTGACATGGCACAAAACAATCAATTACTCCTTCCCAACCCGGGAAAACACCCGTACCATCAGACACCCATTCAAAGGTTAAACAGCCTGTCGTATTTCCGGAGGTTGCGGTAATTTGGAATGGAACAGTAGGTGAACCAGAAAAATTACCAAAAAATGGAGCCATATTAGAATCACCATCATAAACGGTCAATACATCAGCGCCCATTTGCGTGACAAACGAAATGAATTCCACTTGAAGGACCACACCTGCAGAATCAGGGCATATCGTTAAAGAAAAATTCTGGCTAGATGTGTAGGGTGCTCCTGCCCCACCAGAATCATAAAACATCCCTGAACATTGGGTAAACGTACCATCTTGCATGTTTATGTCCTGCGCATATAAAGCGGCAGATATAAAAAGAAAAATATAAAGTAGCTGTTTTTTCATTTGAATGCTATACTACCAAATTAATGGTTTCCTTTACGATGTTGAGGCTTAATAATTAAGACATAATTAGTTTTGTCAATTCTATACATGGAGGTTCCAAATCCATGAAAATGGAACCTGTATTTCAATGGATTGAATCCATTCTTGCTGAAGGTTATATCCGGTTCTAACTGATCATTGTAATTATCGAACAAGGGTACTGACGACAATAATGGTGCGTATTCGCTTTTTTCATGCTGAGATGCTAACACGATTTCAACGCGATTTCGAAGAATGTCCTTGACATCCTTAAGTCGTTGCGGTTTACTAAGAATTAATTCTTGTAATTCATCTCCATAAACCTCTTGAAGAAATCCTCTTTCCTTAACAGACAAAGGAAGATTGACATTATCATTATACTTTACTAATTCTACAGCCGTAGGAGTCGATTTAGCCTGAGCTAATCCGCTAAAAGATGATAAAAGAATCGTCGTCAGGAAAATGCCCCGTAAAAGGTATTTCATTGCTTTTATTTTTAATCCTAAAAATCGTATCGGGGCCAATACTATCTTTAAACGAGAAAATTAAGAAAATATTAAGTAACTACCTGTTAAATATCGACGAATTAATTCTTTGTTAAGATGTATTGCTAACCTACGAAATTGTTATCTTTGCAAACTATCACTCACTTCTAGTGAATTTAAAGAAAGTACGATATGAAGATAGATGGCCAATTAGGAGACTTCGAATCTGTAGGTGACAACCATTTTAGTGCGTCTGCTGAAACTCCACTTAGAAAAGATGCCTTCAAGTTATCGAAAGATGAGAAAATAGATATCATAAAGGATGATGTTAGACACATTCTAGAGACGCTAGGTCTTGATCTAACAGACGATAGTCTCAGAGGCACTCCAAATAGAGTAGCCAAAATGTTCGTAAATGAACTTTTCGGCGGATTGGATCCTGATAACAAACCTTCTGCATCTACGTTCGAAAACAAGTATAAATATGGTGAAATGCTAGTGGAAAAGAACATAACGCTTTATTCTACTTGCGAGCATCATTTACTGCCAATCGTTGGGAAGGCACATGTTGCCTATATATCCAGTGGTAATGTTGTAGGGCTTTCCAAGATCAATCGCATCGTAGATTATTTTGCCAAAAGACCACAGGTTCAAGAACGCTTGACCATGCAGATCGTTGAAGAATTACAAAAAGTGCTAGATACTAAAGATGTAGCTTGTGTTATTGATGCCAAGCATCTTTGTGTTAACTCAAGAGGAATAAAAGACATAGATAGCAGTACAGTAACATCGGAATTCGGCGGTAAGTTCAAAGACAAATTAACACGTCAGGAATTCTTGGATTACATAAAGTTAGACACGGCATTTTAGCATGCAACTTTACGATAAACATCACATTAAAATATACAATTCCTTAACTGGGCAGAAAGAGATCTTCATGCCAATAAATGAGGGCTATGTTGGCATGTACGTATGTGGCCCAACGGTCTATAGCAATGTACATTTAGGCAACGTTCGGACCTTTATGTCGTTTGATATGATCTTTAGGTATTTTAAGCATTTAGGCTATAAAGTGCGCTATGTCAGGAATATTACAGATGCAGGGCATTTGGAAAACGATGCAGACGAAGGTGAGGATCGTATTGCCAAGAAAGCCAGATTGGAAGAAATTGAACCAATGGAAGTGGTTCAGCGTTACACCGTGGATTTCCATAATATTCTCAATGCCTTCAATTTCTTGCCACCAAGTATCGAACCAACAGCTACAGGCCATATCATCGAACAGATTGAGATCATAAAAACCATTTTGGATAAAGGTTTGGCCTACGAAGTGAATGGATCGGTTTATTTTGATGTGCTTAAATACAACGAAACAAATGATTACGGTAAGTTAAGTGGTAGGAACATTGAGGACCTCATTCATAATACGCGTTCGCTCGATGGCCAAAGTGATAAAAAGAATCCACAGGATTTTGCGCTATGGAAGAAGGCGGAGCCGCAACATATCATGCGTTGGCCTTCGCCTTGGAGCGATGGATTTCCAGGCTGGCACTTAGAATGTACTGCTATGAGCACCAAATACCTTGGTGAGCATTTCGATATTCATGGTGGTGGTATGGATCTTAAATTCCCGCATCATGAGTGTGAAATTGCACAGGCTGAGGCATGGAATGGCCAGACACCAGTCAATTTCTGGATGCACGCTAATATGCTCATCATGAATGGTAAGAAAATGGCAAAATCAACAGGGAATTATATTCTGCCAAATGAGATCTTTTCTGGTGATAATCCTCATATTACAAAGGCCTTCTTGCCGAGTGTGGCACGATTCTTCATGCTGCAAGCAAATTACAGGAGTATACTTGATTTTACCAATGATGGACTTCTCGCTAGTGAAAAAGGATTTTTCAAGCTCATGAATGCTATTGATTCATTAAAGGGACTAAAGACTGATACTATCTCCTCTTTCAATGTAAAGGATTGGCAACAGTCTTGTTACGATGCCATGAACGACGATTTCAATACACCAGTGCTCATTGCCAACTTATTTGAAGCTGTCAAACAAATCAACCAGATAAAAGAGGGAAAAGCAACCATCAAAACTGATGATCTTGAGATGCTAGCTTCATCCATGACAGTATTCACGTTTGATATTCTAGGTTTAGTGAATCCATCAGAATCCCAGAACGATTCAGGAAAACTTGAAGGTGCCGTAGAACTGCTCATCAAGATGAGGGATGATGCAAGAGCCAATAAGGATTTTGCCTTGTCCGACAAGATTCGTGATGAGCTTCTGGAGGCAGGAATTCAATTGAAGGACGGTAAAGACGGCACGACATATTCGACTAAATAGAAATGAAAAAATTTCTTATTACTCCTTTTTTATTTCTTATCAAGATTTATCAATACTTAATTTCTCCATTAATGCCAGCAACTTGCAGGTATCAGCCAACATGTTCGCATTATGCTAAGGAAGCCTTAGAAAAGCATGGATTATTTTC
>JABDMQ010000021.1 GCA_013001365.1 Flavobacteriaceae bacterium | reverse complement strand
AGGTAGACCCTGGCCCGAATACTGGTCCGATAAATTTCATGGCATATCCGGTCATGGAAATAGGGCAAACCCCAGCTTTCCCAAAAACATTTTTCTCATTTCAAAGGACAGCTAATTAAGCTGAAAGAAGAGATTCAATTATCCTGAAACCGAATCTTTTGGATGTTCCTTTCCTTCTGGGTGTTCTCCTCCTTCTGGATGTTCTTCACCTTCTGGATGTTCTCCAGCTGGATGCTCTTCGCCCTCTGGATGCTCTTTTCCTGCTGGATGCTCTTCACCCTCTGGGTGCTCCGCATGTTCTTCTTTGTGCTCGGTGCTATCCTCTTTTTTCTTGTCCCTGCAAGAACTCATTGATCCTGCTGCAACAAAGCTGAACAATAAGATAAATAAAGTATGAACCTTGAAATTCCTTAATCTGATCATTGTATCAGTTTTTTATTTAATATTAGTTCCACTAATAACCATTTACGTGGTAACTTCAACTAAATATAGCAATTTTTGGAGGAATTCAATTCTTTAATATCAAATGATATCTGCAGTTAGATGTTCCATCAAATTAGTAATAAAGCAGGATAACTCTCGATTAAACAATAATTAGATAGTCTCCAGTTATTTTATTATATTTAAAAAGGTGCATATTTGCAACCATAAGAACTTAAAACAAAGAATGGGAAAATCTCAACAAACCTTTAACAAGAGCGAAAAAGAAAAAAAACGTCTAAAAAAGCGCGAAGAAAAGAAAAAGAAAATGGAAGCCCGTAAGCTTGAGAAAAAAGAAAGCGGGAAGAAAGGAATAGAATTTGCCTATGTCGACCACAATGGCAATTTAACAGATACACCACCAGATCCCTCAAAAAAAATCAAGGTAAAAGCCAAGAACATTGAGGTTAGTATTCCAAAGACCTTGGAAAGTGAAAGGGAAGCGTTCGATCCGATAAGAAAAGGAACTGTATCGTTTTTTGATTCATCCAAGGGGTTCGGTTTTATAATTGATGCCGAAAACCAAGAGAAATACTTCACGCATGTGAGTGGTATTATTGATGAAATAGTAGAAAATGATAAAGTATCCTTCGAGCTAGAAAAAGGCCAGAAAGGCATGAATGCGGTTAAGGTTCAGAAGGTTTAGATAGACTTATCTCGGGGTTGCTCAAGATTTTCCTTGGATTAAATTTACTGAAAATCTATGTTTTAATGAGAGGACCCAATACTTCCCAAACATTATTAGCAACGATTTTCTGCCCTTCAACATTGGGATGAATGCCATCTGGAAGATTCAGTTCAGATATGCCACCTACATCCTTTAATAAAAAGGGTATGAGTTTTACATCATTCTTCTCCGCGAGATCCTTGAAAATCGATTTGAATTCAGAGGTATAGTCTTGACCAAGATTAGGAGGTAACTGCATCCCAGCCAGCACAATCACTGCTTCTGGGTATTTTTGTTTCACTGAGTCGATGATAGCTTGCAGGTTAGCTCTCGATTCGGCTAATGAAACACCTCTCAAGCCATCATTGCCTCCCAATTCAAGCACGAATATGTCCACTTTCTGTTTCAGGACCCAATCAATACGGCTTAAACCACCTGAGGTAGTCTCGCCGCTCACTCCGGAATTTACTACAGTATAATCCAGACCGAGAGAATCTATTTTTACCTGAACAAGTGCTGGATAGGCGTCGTCGCTGTCTTCAAGGCCATAGCCTGCAGTCAAACTGTCTCCAAAGAATAAAATGGTCTTGGTGTCTTCAGGAATTTCAGCTATTTCAGTTTCAGCGGTCGTCTTTTCTTCTTGGTTAGATTTTTTGGAAGTCTCCTCACCACAAGACCACAACAAAAGAACTAGGATTAAATAACGAAACATTAACAAAATCGAGCCTTTCACGGCATTTATATTTAAAATCATTTACTTAATTTGGTTCTTTTATGTTTTAATAAAATACATGTCAAAGATATTAAAGATTCACGATCTCGAAAAGACCTATAGAAGTGGTTCAAAGAGCATAACTGTTTTACAGGATATTTCTTTTGAAGTTGAAAAAGGTCAAACCTTTTCCATTGTTGGGCCTTCGGGCAGTGGTAAGACCACTTTGCTCGGTCTATGTGCGGGATTGGATCATCCTGATGGTGGTTCTGTGGAACTATGTGGACATAAGTTGGAAACCCTTAATGAAGATGAACGTGCTCGATTGCGGAATGATGAAGTAGGATTCATATTCCAGAACTTCCAGTTATTACCAACGCTTACAGCTTTGGAAAATGTGGTCGTGCCCTTGGAATTACAAGGTGCAAAGGATGCTAAGAAAATTGGACATGAATTGCTGGACAAGGTAGGTTTGTCTGATCGTGTACATCATTATCCATCCCAATTGTCTGGCGGAGAACAACAGCGTGTTGCACTCGCAAGAGCCTTCTCCAATAATCCGAGTATTCTCTTTGCAGATGAGCCAACAGGGAATCTCGATGAGGAAACCGGAGAAAAAGTAGTGCAACTCTTATTTGACCTGAACAAGGAAGCCGGCACCACTCTGATCATTATATCCCACGACCTGGACCTTGCTAATCGAACCCAACAAGTGCTTAGGCTTAAAGGTGGCAAGATATTCAGCAACCAAAGAACCTCTGTAGTTTGAGAACTAGATCAACATCCGGAACCGGTTGGTTGTTCAAAATGGCCTGGAGAGACGGTAAGGCGAGTAGGGGCAGACTGCTTCTATTTATGGCATCCATTATTCTAGGGATTGCCGCTGTAGTATCCATTCAATTGTTCAGTGATAATCTAAAACAGAATATTCAAAAACAGTCCAAATCTTTGATGGGAGCTGATTTCTTGATAGACTCCAACGACCTTCCTACCGAAAGAACAGACTTTATTATCGATTCCTTGGGTGGTGCTGATGCCTCCGAAGTCACTTTCTCGTCCATGGGCGCTTTTCCCAAAAATGACGGCGCAAAATTGATTCGAGTTCGCGGTATAGAAGGAGGATTCCCGTTTTATGGCAAATTGATCACGGAACCACCATCAGCCGGAGAAACCTATCAGCAACAAGGAGGCGCTGTAGTAGATGCAACCATGCTGTTGCAGTTTGATGTTCAAGTAGGAGACTCCATTAAAATTGGGAAACTAACCTTGCCCATAGTAGGTGCATTAAAGTCCATACCTGGTTCTTCAGCTATTTCAAGCTCTGTAGCACCTACGGTACTTATTCCGTTTGACCTCATTTCGAGGACAGAGTTGTTACAGGTCGGCAGCCGGAAGGAATATCAGTATTATTTCAAGTCACCAGAAACTGATCTGGAACTCCTTGAAGAGACCGTTGATCCACAATTGGATGATGAAAATGCCGATATAGACACACATACAAGCACTAGCAGACGCTTAGGAC
>JABDMQ010000020.1 GCA_013001365.1 Flavobacteriaceae bacterium | reverse complement strand
GATCAGGATAATAGTCCAATTAGTCGTTGTTGCCACATTGGTTATTATTGTTGACTTGGTCTTAAAGGCGTTTGCATATGAGTTAAGTAAGACGCTTTCAGTATTTGTCGGATTGATCATTACCAATTGTATCATCATGGGCCGATTTGAAGCATTCGCACTCGGAAATGGTGTTTGGAGATCATTCCTTGATGGAATAGGGAATGCCTTAGGATACGCAGCGATCTTGATAATTGTAGGATTCTTTAGAGAATTATTGGGTTCAGGAACATTATTGGGTATTCCGGTCTTGGGAGACCCGATCGAGAAAACAGGATTGTACGCAACGGGCTATGAAAATAATGGCTTCATGCTACTATCGCCAATGGCATTGATAGTAGTAGGAATCATTATTTGGGTTCAGAGAAGTAAAAACAAAGCATTAATCGAGGACTAAAGAGATATGGAACATATAGAATTATTTTTCAAGTCGATCTTCATAGATAATATGGTATTTGCCACGTTCCTTGGGATGTGCTCATACTTAGCGGTATCAAAGAAAGTAGCAACAGCAGTTGGGCTAGGAGCAGCAGTAATATTCGTTCTGGCTATCACTGTTCCATTGAATTGGTTATTGGACCAGTACATTTTGAAGGAAGGCGCCTTAAGTTGGTTAGGTCCAGAATTTGAAAGTTATGACCTAAGCTTCCTTTCTTTCATTATGTTCATTGCAACAATTGCTACTATGGTGCAATTGGTTGAGATAGTTGTTGAGAAGTTTTCACCAGCCCTTTATAACTCGCTAGGTATATTCTTGCCACTGATAGCTGTAAACTGCGCTATATTGGGTGGATCATTGTTCATGCAATCCAGGGAGATTGGTACATTGGGCTTAGCATTCAATTACGGGGTTTCTTCTGGAATAGGATGGTTCTTGGCCATTCTTGCCATAGCAGCTATAAGGGAAAAGATAAGATATTCAAATGTTCCACCACCATTACGTGGATTGGGCATCACATTTATCATCACAGGTCTTATGGCAATAGGATTCATGAGTTTTGGTGGTATGCTTACAGGAGGAGATGAAGGAGCAAAGGACGAGATCGAAACCGTTGAAGTAGAAGAGGTTATTGATGAGGAGACTGAAGATAAACAAAAAGAATTGGCTAACAATACGATAAAAGGCTTAGAATAATGATGTTATTAGTAGCAAATACATTAGGAACAATTTTAGCAACTGTAGTGGCTTTTTTGGTCATTACCCTATTGTTGGTCGCACTGCTATTGTTCGTAAAGCAAAAATTGGCACCTTCGGGACCGGTTAAGATTACCATTAATGGCGAGAAGGAAATTGAAGTGCCTTCAGGTGGAACCTTACTTACTACATTAGGAGCTGAGAAGATCTTTTTACCTTCTGCCTGTGGTGGAGGTGGAACTTGCATACAATGCGAATGTCACGTCCTTGAAGGTGGTGGAGAAGCATTGCCTACGGAGACACCGCATTTTACTAGAAAAGAATTAAAAGAAGGAGCACGTTTATCTTGTCAAGTAAAGGTAAAACAGGATATGAATATTACCATTCCTGAAGAAGTATTTGGAATCAAGAAATGGGAAGCGACCGTAGTAAGAAATTATAATGTGGCATCGTTCATCAAGGAATTCGTTGTGGAGATTCCAGAGGATATGGGCTATAAAGCAGGTGGTTATATACAGATTGAGATTCCGCCATGCCAGATCAAATATCAAGACATGGATATCACAGCACATCCTGAAGAGCATGAAACTCCGGACAAGTTCCAGATGGAGTGGGATAAATTTGGATTGTGGCCTTTGGTCATGAAAAATACGGAGACCGTTGAAAGGGCCTATTCCATGGCTTCCTACCCTGCAGAAGGCCGTGAGATCATGCTAAATGTTCGTATTGCCACGCCACCTTGGGATCGATCTAAGAATGGTTGGATGGCAGTAAATCCTGGGATTGCCTCATCATATATATTTGCCCAGAAACCAGGGGATAAAGTGACCATCTCAGGACCTTATGGCGAGTTTTTTATCAATGAGTCCGAATCTGAAATGCTTTATGTTGGTGGTGGTGCAGGAATGGCACCAATGCGTTCTCATCTATACCATTTGTTCAGGACCTTGGAGACTAACAGAAAAGTGACCTATTGGTACGGAGGTCGGTCTAAGCGAGAGTTGTTCTACATAGATCATTTCCGACAGTTGGAAGAGAAGTTCCCAAACTTCAAGTTTTATATGGCACTTTCTGAACCTATGGAAGAAGATAACTGGAAAGTGAAGAAAGACATTAACGACGAAGAAGGCGATGGTTTCATTGGCTTCGTACACCAAGTAGTTATAGATAACTATCTGAATCATCATGAGTCACCAGAAGATATCGAATTGTATTTCTGTGGGCCGCCATTAATGAACCAAGCAGTACAGAAAATGGGCGAGGATTTTGGTATCCCGGATGAGCACATTAGATTTGATGACTTCGGAGGATAATATTCCTGCGAAAGCAGGAATCTCATAATAGAGAATCCAAAACAAAAAAATAGATTCCTCCCTTCGCAGGAATGACAAAAACCCAACACAAACGTGTTGGGTTTTTTGTTTCAATACTCTTTTAAATCTATTAATATCAAGTCATTGAGCGATTTTTTTTTTTTTTGTTGTTTTTTTGTTTTATTTGCTTTCCCTAGATCCCATTTTATCATGAATAAACATGTCTTTATTTATTTATTGTTGACGGTTTTCACGTCGTTTTCTTCGATTTTTAGTCAATTATGTGATGGTGTTACATACAGTCCTCCGTCCATTCCCGCAAATTGCACCTATAATTATACGTCATTAGGTTGGTTTGATTCAGCAGGAAATCCAATTTCTAAACCCAATGGTACTAACGGATCAGAATCGATCTGTTTCTTAGCAGATAATGCAGAGAGTTTTGGTGGATTGAATGGTCTATTCTATTTAGCTCCTGGTGTTAACTTTACTGGTAGTATAAATGGATTTGGTGGTGGTGATATAGTGATTGATGGAAATTTAAGCCCTACTAACAATCAAGGCATTAGCAACACCAACCTGTGGGTGGGTGAAAATGGCACATATAATCGACCTGGGAATTTGAGCATGAACAATGTCTCGAATTTTTATAATGCAGGTACCATAAATATTGGAGGGACAGTTTCCATGGGAGGAGATACGTCTTTGACCAATTTTCCTAATTCAACTTATACAGTAGGCTCGGATTTTGGTAGTAACGGAACTGTAAAGAATTGCGGATTAATGCTTGCAGAGACTGGAGAAATGAGTTTTCAAGGGGGAAGCGATTTCAAGAACTTCTGTGCGGTCTACGCCAAGGAAGACATGCAGTTCAATAATAATTTTACAAATGACGGTCTTTTCATCATAGATGGTAGTTTGACCTTTGGTGGAGGAGCTGTAAATTTATTTAATCGTGGAACCATGCTAGTTACTGATTTTACGTTGGGAGATGGCAAGAATTTTATTGGAGACAATTACGAATCGATTTTAATAGTAAGGAATAATGCAGCCTTAACTTCTGGTGCATCTATTACAGATCATTTGTTTTTTGATGTAGATGATGGCGGTGGTTTTGATTCAGTTTGTGGTTCCTGTACAGAAGATGTATTATTGATAAATACGGTCGACATACCTGCCACTGAAGCAGGATTAACAGAGAATTGTGGTGCAGGTATAATCGTTGGTGTACCTTCAGCAACTATTGATTTTGATGGGATTGATGATTATATTGACAGTTCACTCAATTTAAGTGGCTATGCCGCTATGACGGCAATGGCCTGGATAAAACTTGACCCTGCGTTTACCAATACGGGTAATGTACTTGATCAAGGCGCTTTCGATCTGCAAATAACTAATACATTTAGACCAAGGGTACAGCTCAACAGTGGTCTTGCCACTGCTCCGTTTGCAAATGCTCTTCCATTAGATGTTTGGACGCATTTGGCGGTGGTTTATGATGGTTCGCTGGCTTCAGATAATTTGAAGCTTTATATCAATGGAGAGCATGTCGCCACTAGTAGCGATCCTTCCTTGTTAGGCAGTATCAATGCCTCAGGGGGGCGATTCACTATTGGTAGGGAAGCCTCGATTCCTGCGGAGTTCTTTCACGGGGCCATTGATGAAGTGCGAATGTTTGATGTGGCATTGACCGAAGAGCAACTAAGACGATCCATTTACCAAGAAATAGAACAGAAATCAACGAAAGTAGCAGGTTCTGTTATTCCTTACGATATTGATAAGGACTTGCCTGAAACTTTACTTTGGACCAATCTTCAGGCCTATTATCCAATGAAGGAGGTGAAAACCAATTCTAGAACCACGGATTATTCCTCATACGACAGATTGGCCACATTATACAACATTGCAACTGTGCAGCCGCAAACAGCTCCTATGCCTTATGAAACTCAAGCGGATGGATCCTGGACCACACTTGCGACTTGGTTGAATGGTGATGTCCAAGACATTACAGATCTTGCGAACTTGAAAGATTGGAGCATAGTGAGGGTCGCTCATGATCTCAATACTGTAAATTCTCATACGCAGTTAGGAATGATAATAGACGATACAAAGACCCTAAGTGTAATTGGTGACCAAGAAATCAACAATAGTTGGTATCTCGAATTGAATGGCACCATAGACCTTGCTGCCGATTCACAATTAGTTCAGCAAGATAATAGTGAACTTGTTACCGATGCTAATGGCAACATATTGAGAAGGCAAGAAGGAACAAACAATATTTATAGGTATAATTATTGGTCATCGCCTGTAGGTGCTAAAATAGCAGGAGGATCAAATTCTGCATTTAGTCTAGATCAACTCAAGGATACGAATGGAACAATATCCTTTACTACAGCCATGGACCCACCGATGACCACGCCTTCGACCTTAAGTACGGCTTGGACCTATTCTTTCCAGAATGGAGTCACCTATTATGATTGGTCTGCAATTAGTGAGAGTTCTTCCTTGTTGCCTGGGACGGGTTATATTCATAAAGGCACTGGAACAGCAAGTCCACAACAACAATATATTTTTGATGGTCGCCCTAATAACGGGACTATTACTATTCCTGTTATGGATGTTGGTGGACCTGGATCCGTACCAAGCCTTACGGCAACCAACTACTTATTAGGAAACCCATATGCTAGTGCCTTGGACGTTGTTAAATTCATCGAAGACAACGAAACCGTTATAGGCGGGACCTTGTACCTATGGGAGCAATGGGATGGTGATTCACATGAAATTGGACAATATCAAGCTGGTTATGCCACTGTTAACAAAGTAGCAGGAGTAAGGGCATTTCAATTCCAGGGATTGCAAGGAGGCAATTCGGGTTCACAGGATGGGCTTAAGACGCCTACATTGTTCCTCCCGGTAGGCCAAGCATTTGTAACCGAAATTGTGACCAACGGCAATGT
>JABDMQ010000014.1 GCA_013001365.1 Flavobacteriaceae bacterium | reverse complement strand
AATCAATATGAATAATTTGTAAATTTGCACGGATTTTTAGACAACCAATTTCAAAATATATGTCAAACGACATCCGAATCAGAAAAGGTCTGGACATTAATTTAAAAGGCGAAGCTGAAAAAGCTCTTGACAATGCAATTATTAGCAATGTTTATGCCTTTAGACCGGAAGACTTCCACAATACCACCCCGAAGTTATTAAAGAAAGTAGGAGAGAAAGTAAAAGCTGGCGAAGCTATTTTTTACGATAAAACAAATGAAGACATCAAGTTCGTTTCTCCAGTTTCAGGAGAGGTCATGGAGATCAAAAGAGGAGAGAAACGACGAATCCTGGAAATAAAGATACAGGCAGATAAACCTCAATCGTATGCTGATCATGGTAAATTCGATATGGCTTCAGATGGTGACAAAGTAAAGTCACATCTCTTGAAAACAGGCTGTTGGCCATTCATCAAGCAAAGACCTTACGATATAATTGCGAATCCTAATAACGCACCAAAGGCCATTTTTGTGTCAGCGTATTCTAGTGCTCCGTTAGCTGCGGACCTCGACTTTACTCTTCAAGGTAAAGAGAAAGAATTACAAGCTGCAGTATCAGCATTGTCTAAACTAACCGAAGGTAAGGTTCATGTGTCTATTGGGAAGAATTCCAATTCACCTATGGCCGGACTTCAAGACATCACCTTACACAAGGTTTCAGGTCCTCATCCAGCTGGAAATGTTGGAACTCAAATAAACAAGATTGATCCTGTTAATAAAGGCGAAGTAGTTTGGACAGTGGCTCCACAAGATCTCGTTATCATAGGAGAATTGTTGATTACTGGTAAGTTTAACGCAGAACGTATTATTGCTTTTGCTGGTTCCTCAGTTAAGAATCCTAGATATTTCAAGACCAAGATCGGTAGTGAGATCGCTACCATGTTATATGATAAAGGAGTCGATAAAAACGATAATATCAGGGTGATTTCCGGAGACGTACTTTCTGGCAAGCAAATTAATCCAGATGGTTTTCTTGGTTACTATAACAATGTGATCACTGTAATTCCTGAAGGAAATGATTATGAATTCTTTGGTTGGAATAAGCCTGTTTTCAATAAAGTTTCGATGTCAAGGGCTTTGACCTTTTCATGGCTGTTTCCGAAGAAAAAATTCGATTTGAATACCAATACCAATGGTGAGCATCGAGCATTTGTTATTACAGGTACCTATGAGAAGGTTTTTCCATTGGACATATATCCGTTGCAGATATTGAAAGCATGTATGTACAATGACCTTGATGAAATGGAGGCTTTAGGAATGTACGAAGTTGCTCCAGAGGATTTTGCCTTAACAGAATTCGTTTGTGTTTCGAAACAACCACATCAGAAAATCATAAGAGAAGGATTGGACTTAATGCTTAAAGAGATAGGATAATGGGTTTAAAAAGTAATCTGCATAACTTAAAGGAAAAGTATAAAGGAACCAAGATGGCTCCTGCATTCAATGCGCTGCATACATTTTTGTACTTGCCTAATGAGACAACGCATGGAGGGACACACATAAAGGTGGCCGATGACCTAAAAAGAACGATGAATATCGTAATCATGGCCTTGGTGCCTTGTTTGATCTTTGGGATGTTCAATGCTGGATATCAGCATTATATGGCATTGGGTGAAATAGATGCGGCCAATGGCTTTTTAGGAGCCTCATTTTGGACTTGGGACAATCTAGTAATTGGTCTGTGGAAAGTGTTGCCTTTAGTAGTGGTTTCCTATGGTGTTGGTTTGGCTGTCGAATTCTTGTTTGCGGTAATCAAAGGCCATGAAGTTGAGGAAGGTTATTTGGTGACTGGCATGCTAGTACCGCTTATTGTTCCTGTTGATATTCCATTATGGATGCTTGCTGTTTCTGTAGTATTTGGAGTAGTAATAGGAAAAGAAGTGTTTGGTGGAACGGGAATGAACATACTCAACCCAGCTTTGACAATTCGTGCTTTCTTGTTCTTTGCCTATCCGACTTGGATGTCAGGGGATAAGGTTTGGGTGCATGGAGCTGTTGAAAGAGACCAGATGATTGCTGCTGGGGAGAATCTTGATGCGATTTCTGGAGAAACAATACTAGGAAGTTATGCACAGAATAATTCAGTTGTTTACGACTATTGGGATATGTTCTGGGGAATCATTCCAGGATCTGTTGGTGAAACCTCAAAATTCTTGATCATCATAGGAGCTGCATTCTTGATATTCACTAAAATTGGAAGTTGGAGAATAATATTCAGTACCTTGATAGGAGCCCTAGTAATGGGTCTAATTTTTAATGGAGTTGTTGATGCAGGCTGGATTGGCGAATCAAGCAAATTCTATGGACTGATGAGCGTTCCGTTCTGGCAGCATTTAATCATAGGAAGTATTTTATTTGGGGCAGTTTATATGGCGACAGATCCGGTTACTGCAGCTCAGACCAACAAGGGAAAATGGATTTATGGCTTCCTGATTGGATTTATTTCAATTTTAATAAGAGTATTCAACCCTGCTTATCCAGAAGGTGTATTCTTGGCCATACTCTTAATGAACGTATTTGCGCCAACTATAGATCATTATGTGGTACAAGGCAATGTGAAGAAACGCATGAAGCGCATTAAAGTCAAAACAGCTTAGTAAGATGGAAAAGAGAACAGACAAGAATAGTTATACGATCATATTCGCCGTTGCAATGGTGGTAGTCGTCGGTTCGCTATTGGCAGCCGCTGCTTCGGGACTCAAGCCCAACATAGACGAAAATAAACGTTTGGAAAAGCAACAGAATATCCTTTATGCAATGGGTGTAAACGAAAATGATGAAACCAGTGCCAATTTTGTTTCAACAGATGTTGCCCCTAAGCTTTTCAATGACTATATCAAGAAGCAGTTGGTTATACAAAATGGTGAGACAATTGAAGATACAACGGCATACTTAATTGATGTGAAAAAAGAAAAGACCTTGGCCAAGGAAGATGGCTATAGTCGAAGATTACCTTTGTTTGTTGGAGAGAAAGATGGCAAGACATATTACATAGCTCCAATTAGGGGAAAAGGATTATGGGATGCAATCTGGGCCTATGTGGCGATGGACGAAAACATGATAGTTCAAGGTGCATTCTTTGACCATAAAGCTGAAACTCCTGGACTAGGAGCAAATATCAAGCAGAGATTCTTCATGGATGACTTTATTGGAGAACATTTAAGGTCAGAAGGAAAGTTCAAGGGTATAACAGTTGCCAAGGGTAATGCAGATCCCAAGAACAACGATAAGACCGATAATGAAGTAGATGCGATAGCAGGTGCTACAATTACAGGTGATGGTGTATCTGCAATGATCAAGAGCGACCTCAGGCTATATGCACCGTATTTTGATAAACTAAAAACCAATTGATTATGGGTATTCTATCAAAAAAAGATGCCAACTTAATACTAGATCCATTAGCTGATAATAATCCGATTACCATTCAGGTTCTTGGTATATGTTCAGCTTTGGCCATAACGGCTGAGCTTGAAGCATCCATTGTGATGTCTATTTCTGTGCTCTTTGTGATGGGAGTCGGAAATGTTGTTATTTCATTGATTCGAAACATAATTCCATCCAAGATCAGGATAATAGTCCAATTAGTCGTTGTTGCCACATTGGTTATTATTGTTGACTTGGTCTTAAAGGCGTTTGCATATGAGTTAAGTAAGACCCTTTCGGTATTTGTCGGATTGATCATTACCAATTGTATCATCATGGGACGATTTGAAGCATTCGCACTGGGAAATGGTGTTTGGAGATCATTCCTAGATGGAATAGGGAATGCCTTAGGATACGCAGCAATCTTGATCATTGTTGGGTTCTTTAGGGAATTATTGGGTTCAGGAACATTATTGGGTATTCCGGTTTTGGGAGACCCAATCGAGAAAACAGGATTGTACGCTACGGGCTATGAGAATAATGGCTTCATGCTGCTATCGCCAATGGCATTGATAGTAGTAGGAATCATTATTTGGGTTCAGAGAAGTAAGAATAAAGCATTAATCGAGGACTAAACAGATATGGAACATATAGAATTATTTTTCAAGTCGATCTTCATAGATAATATGGTATTTGCAACGTTCCTAGGGATGTGCTCATACTTGGCGGTATCAAAGAAAGTAGCAACAGCAGTTGGGCTAGGG
>JABDMQ010000382.1 GCA_013001365.1 Flavobacteriaceae bacterium | reverse complement strand
ATTTACCATACTGGCAATAGCTTCCATTATCTTTAGTTCTTCTAATGTAGACCTAGATAATCCATTTCAAGGAGATAGCATCGTTGCGCTGATCATGATCATGGCCGCATTATGTGCATTAGCACTTATCTATATCTGGATTACTTCAAAGAAAATACAAGAAAGAATAAATAAGAAAGAATAATGTATGATGTGTTGATCATAGGTGGTGGTGCCGCAGGAATGTCCTGCGCCCTTGTGCTAGGATCCGCTAAAGATAAACCCTATGCGGTCAATAAGGAAATAGGCATTATAACACATCAGAGATCTTCGCACCTTCAAAATGCCTTATTCAATAATGTCCTAGGTCTTGAACCAGGAACTTCAGGTGCTTCAATCATGGAAAAAGGCAAAGCGCAACTCAAGAATCTATATCCACACGTTAACCAGATCGATAAAGAAAAAGTGATTTCGATCTCTAGGACTTCCCGTGGTTTTGCAATCGAAACCAACAAGAATCTTTATGAAAGCAAGTTAGTGGTGATCGCCGTTGGATATACCAATTTAATGACCATTAAAGGGCTTGAAGACTTTGTTGAACCTCATCCTAAGGCCAATGCAGAAAAGAATCGTATCTGGTTAAGGAATGACAATCATGTTATAGAAGAAGGCCTGTATGTAGCTGGAACATTAGCAGGATGGAGAAGTCAGTACGCTATGGCTTCCGGAAGTGGTGCTCATGTGGCTACAGATATATTGACATTGTGGAATGACGGCAAGCATACCAAGGTTCATGACAAGGTCAAATAATGGTCATTCGCCTTTGCTCAGTTTGATCACCTCTTCGATCATTTCGTCTCTCTTGCCTATGATCTTCTCGAAGACATTCCTATCGTACAACTGTTCTCCCAAAGTGGCCTTGATATAAAGCTTGACTTCTTCGTTATAGGCAACGAACGTGATATTCCTATTAAGCAATCTATAGAGGTGCTCCTGGAATCTCACCACGATATCATCACTAACCACAAAATTCTCAATGAAATCCTCTGGTGTTACGCCTTCATAATAATCGCGATCTTGATCCAATTCCTTGAAAACAAAATTACTGAATACACCACGACGAAGCATGTGGTCTATGGTCTCGTTTTCCATGCCTATATCCATGGGTACGAATATGTCAGGAATAATGCCACCTCCTCCATAAACTGTTTTGCCTTTAGGGGTCTTGAATTTTAAAGAGTCGTTCACTTTTATTTTTTCAGGACTCAATAATTCACCACTATCCAGTCTATCGAAATATTCATCATAATAATCGCGATTGCCATTCTCGTATGACCGCTGAATGGAACGACCTGTTGGTGTATAATACCTAGAAACCGTTAAGCGTACAGCACTTCCATCTCCCAACGCCATTTCTCTTTGAACTAGACCTTTTCCATAAGACCGCCGTCCGACTATGGTGCCTTTATCATTGTCTTGCAATGCACCTGCAACAATTTCACTGGCTGATGCGGAGTTTTCATTGATCAACACAAAAACATGGCCTTCTTCGAAATCTCCTTTTTTTGTGGCATAGCTCTTCTCTATCTTTCCTTTCTTGTTCTTCGTGAACAAGATAAGTTTATCATCCTCCAAGAATTCGTCTACGATGCTTTCGGCAATGCTCAAGAATCCGCCTGGGTTATTACGAAGATCAAGTGCGACTTGTGTGGCGCCTTGGTCTTGCAGATAATCTAGAGCTTTCTTGAATTCTTTATAGGTTGATTCTGCGAACCGATTTATCTTAATATAGCCAAGGTTATTGGTGAGCATGAAAGACGCATCTACACTTCTTATTGGCACATTATCCCTTACAACCGTGAAATTTAGAAGTTTTTCCTCTCCTTTTCTGTATACAACAAGCTTGACCTTAGTATCTACTTCTCCTTTAAGATTATTGAAGATATCTTCTTCGGTGATATTGGGCCCAAATATGCGCTCACCATTGGCATACAGGATCCGATCACCTCCTTTTAAACCAGCTTTATCACTCGGACCATTCTTAATTGACCTAATGACGGTTACGGTATCTGAGGTCCTATAAAAATTAATGCCTATGCCCACAAAATCACCTTTCATATTCTCGGTAATTCGTGTCATTTCACTTTCAGGAATGTAAACTGAATGAGGATCGAGGTTATCCAATATCCCGTTTACAGTGACATCTACAATACTATCCGTATTGACCTCATCTACGTATTCATAATCTATATAATCGATCAGTCGATTGAGCTTGTCTTTCTTTGAATTGGACGTGAACAATCGATCAGATGTATCCTCAAACCCTAACTTACCGCCAATGTAAACGCCGGCAGCTAAAGCTACGCCCAAGATAGTTGGCAAGAATATGTTTTTATTGGTCTTCATTTAAATCTTCTATCAATTGCAGGTCAATACCTGCTTTTTTCAGGAATTGTATGCCTGAATCATCTTTATATGCCTGAGCGTAAACAACCCGAACAATCCCGGCTTGATGAATAAGCTTGCTACATTCCTTGCAAGGCGAAAGCGTTATGTACAATGTCGCTCCTTTGCTTGCTTGTGTTGATGATGCTACTTTTAAAATAGCATTTGCTTCTGCATGCAACACATACCACTTAGTATAGCCATCATCATCTTCACAGAAATTCTCGAATCCTGATGGAGTACCGTTGTAACCATCGGATATGATCATCCTGTCCTTTACGATCAAGGCTCCTACTTGTCTTCGCTTACAGTAGGATAATTTTCCCCATTCGTTGGCAATCCGAAGATATGCTTTATCGTATTTTAACTGTTTTTTTGTTGGCATATTTCTTTTTGCCGATTGCTTTTTA
>JABDMQ010000338.1 GCA_013001365.1 Flavobacteriaceae bacterium | reverse complement strand
ACTTATAGTCAAATATTGAATAAACACATCTTAAATACTACTGTTCAAGACTTTATAAATAATTATATTGATAAAGATGTTACTAAGGTATTATTCCGAAAACCTCTTTTCAAGAATGTTAGCAATAAAGAATTAGTTGAACAGATTGAAGCCAAGAAGAAGTGTCGATATAAGCTTCCTACGTGGTACGGATCTAAAGGAATTTATTATCCGAATAAGCTAAGTATAGAACAAGCGTCTTCAGAGACCACTGCAGAATATAAATCCATGTTAATAGATGGCAATTCACTTATTGATTTAACAGGAGGATTTGGCGTGGATTCGTATTATTTTTCAAAAAGATTCAATAAGGTGATTCATTGTGAAATGGACACCGACCTATCTAATATCGCTAGAAATAATTTCAATGCATTGAATATAGGTAACGTTACAACAAGGGAATCTGATGGTATAGATGTTTTGAAAGGGTCAAGTAGACATTATGACTGGATATATATAGACCCATCAAGAAGGCATAAGACAAAAGGCAAGGTGTTTTTTTTAAGGGATTGCTCACCCAATGTTCCCGATTATCTGGATGATTTGTTTATGCATTCTGATAATATTTTGGTTAAGACATCACCATTACTTGATATAAAGGCAGGAATCAAGGAATTACATTCAATAAAAAGTATTCATATTGTTGCCACGAATAATGAGCTAAAAGAGCTATTATGGATATTGCAGAAAGACTATTCTGGTCCGATTGCTATCAAGACAATTAATTTAATTAATGAAGAACGCGAGGTCTTTTCTTTTAGTTTGTTAGATGAGACCGATGCAAAAACTAGTTATTCCCAAGCCAAGAATTATTTATATGCCCCTAATAGGGCCATACTTAAATCAGGTGCGTTTAGACTGATATCAGAAAGATATAAGGTCGATAAGCTTCATCCTAACACACATCTTTATACGTCAGACATATTCCTGGATTTTCCTGGGAGGCGATTCAAGATCGATAAGGTCTTGCCATATAACAAAAAACTCCTTAAAAAGGAGTTCTTGAATTATAATGTTAATGTTAGCACTCGAAATTTTCCAGATACTGTAGAACAAATTAAAAAGAAACTAAATCTTAAAGATGGTGGGACAATCTATATGTTCTTTATAACTAATATAAATGAACAAAAGGAAGTTCTAGTTTGTTCTAAAGTCTAGCAGTTTCAATAGTGCTAACAAAATTTTCGTCGTTAAGCACAACATAATAACTGTTTGTATCTTCTATATCTAAAACCGCAATCCTATCCGAAACTTCAGTTACGATTCTGAAAGTAGTCTCTTCATTGCTCAACTGGGAAAGTTCAAATGAACTACCAGGGTTGATGTCTTTTTCAGTACTTACAACATTTCCGTTGATATCGTATACCACAAGATCTACTGCTGAAGCACTTTCATTAATGAATCTAGCTGCAAATGAGTTATCTAGTTTAGTAGCATCTTCATAAGCACCATCAGATGTACAGTTAAAAGTTAAAGCAGATAAAGAAATTAAAAGGATGTAGGTTAAATTTTTCATGATACTATATATTAGGTTTTTGGGGCGTAACATTTAATTACACCACAAACATAAGGCAGCATTAAGGTCACGCAATAAAATTTCGATTAATTGAAAAAATTACTCGTTAATCCGTTAAAACACACAAAAAAATCCGATAAGTGACATAAATAAAGAAAAAAACCACATCTGGACAGATATGGTTTTTCTGATGGCACTAGGATTCGAACCTAGGACCGTCCCGATTCTCGGGATGCTCTATCCTCTTTCACGAATCAATGACTCAATATAATCACGTGATTTCATTGACTTGATTTCTCGCTCCCTTCTATAGGCAGTTGATTTGGATTCAAACACTTCAGAATAGCATATCACCCAGTCTTTGGCCATTGCAGTAAAGCCTTTGTGATTTGACAAATGTCTTCGGAGACAATCAGGCAAGGAATTTGAGGTATGACCAACATAATACTTGTCGATCTGCGCAGAATATAGAATGTAAACTTGATAGCCCATAAACTAAAAACCACATCTAAAGAGATATGGTTTTAGTGATGGCACTAGGATTCGAACCTAGGACCGCCTGCTTAGAAGGCAGGTGCTCTATCCAGCTGAGCTATGCCACCATTCAAGGACCTTGTCCTGAAAATGGTCGGGGTGGCAGGATTCGAACCTGCGACCTCCGCGTCCCAAACGCGGCGCGATAACCGGGCTACGCTACACCCCGAAATTCAAATAAAGCGGAGAGACTGGGACTCGAACCCAGGCGACAGTTACCCGTCGACAGATTAGCAATCTGCTCCATTACCACTCTGGCACCTCTCCTGTTTATATCTGAACTTTGCAAAGTAAATTTGCGGTTGCAAATGTAGTTTAACATCTTAAAGAACGCAACTATTTTATTATTTTTTTGAGCCTATTCGGGATATTCGATTCGAAGATGATAGATATTGGCAAGTTTTTGTTTTAGTACCTTTTTTATCGATTGAATTTCCTTGAATGTAATATTGGCATTCAAGAATTGACCTTCTTCCATTTGTTTGTTAATGATGTTTTCGACGAATGCATCTATCTTAACGGTAGTGGGTTCTTTAAGGCTTTTTGACGCAGCCTCTACACTATCGCACATCATTAAAATAGCTGTTTCCTTACTGAATGGCTTCGGTCCAGGATATCTAAAATCCTCTTCATCAACTAAGTCTTCTGTATTTTTTTCTTGAGAATAGAAGAAATATACTAAACTAGTTCCATGATGCGTACGGATAAAATCAATGACCCTGTCAGGCAAATTATTCTTTTTGGCTATTTCTATGCCATCGATAACATGATCTATTATGATTCTTGCACTCTCCTTATTCGATAGTTCATCGTGTGGATTAATGATGGCAGATTGGTTTTCGGTAAAAAAAGTTGGATTTTTCATTTTACCTATATCATGATACAATGCCCCTACTCTAAGTAACATGGCGTTGGCGCCTATTTCATTTGCAGATGCTTCCGCTAAGTTAGCCACGTTCAAGGAATGATGAAACGTGCCAGGAGCTTTATTGGAAAGGTCTTTAAGTAATTTGGTATTAGTATCAGACAATTCCAATAGTGATACATCTGAGACCAAGCCAAAAAGCTTTTCATAAACGTAAATAAGTGGCTGCACGAACAATGTAGCCAAGCCACAAAGTATGAACAATCCAAAGGTTTCCCATTTAATAGTTTCTATTGAACCTTCATGAATGACAAAGAATGCAAAATATGCAATAATGTAAATCAACGTTATTTGGCCAACAGAAATGAAAAGATTGGCTCGTTTATATAATTCTGATACTGTGAGAATGGTAACAATACCTGCCATTATCTGTAAGAACATGTATTCATAATTGTTAGGAACTATAAAGCCCAACAACAAAACTGTTATAACATGCGCAAAAAGACCGAGTCTGGCATCAAAAAAGGCTTTTAATACCAAAGGAAGAATACAAATAGGCACTACATACACATAAATTGAATTGTAATTGACCACTAAGGTGGTCAGCAATACCATAAAAGCAATATTGAAGAATATGAACGTTACCTTGGTGTTATTCTTGAATACCTCAAATCTATATTTCCTCAAGAATAACAATAACATAAGTAAGGCCAACGCAACTAAAAGCGTGTAGGCCGCAACAACCCAATTATAATTCGATTCGTTCCAAACTTTCGATTTATATTCATTCTTAAGGGATTCCAGGATCTTGAAGGTGTCGCCTTCAACAACCTCGCCTTTGGAAACTATAAGTGTTTCTTTTTCAACTTTTCCCCTGGTCCGTGATATCCTATCGAGCTCTTCTTGCATTACTTTCTGGGTAAGCTCATTATTATACTCAAGGTTGGGCTCGATAACCTCAAAGAAAAGTGATCCAAGAGGCACTGCAAGATCACTAAGCCCTTCATTATTCAACTTTTCTTGTATTGTTTCTCTTAATTCACCTTGAGCTATTAGTTTATTGAATTCCAAGGTTGCTTTCTGTAAGCGCTCCTCTAAGATGATTACAGTTTTATTATCGCCAAAACTATAGGAATCAGACAAGATGCCTATATCATAAAGTGAAGCGAGTACGCTTTTCCCTTTTTGATTTACTTGCTGTAATTGAGTTCTGGATAGAGTGTCCTTTATATAAGAGCTGAATTTGTTATCATAGGCATGAAGTACCCTGGTCTTTACATTAATGTCTCTTTGAAAAAAAACCGATGAATTCAATTTCACCTCCTCTATTTCTTCATTCAATTCATCTTCAGATTTAGAAATTGCAAAATCGAAAGGCGCATAAAGGTTCTCTGACTGCCACGGTTTACCTTGGACAAAATCATATTTAAAAGTTCCACTCTTCGGAAACAAATAAACAATGACGAAGGTTGTAGCTATAAAAAGAAGGCCTTTATATATAAGTCCATGGTTTTTGTAAAGCTTATTTATTAAGTCTTTCATCGATTTGAATAGGTTCTTCCAAAAGTAATGATTTTAAGCGATAGCTAGCCAATCAAAAACAATCGTTGACTTTCTCCTTTATGATTAATTTGCTTAATTTCGTACTATAATTTCCAATTTTATATCCATGAACAAAGAGGTTGTAATTGTATCTGCCGTTCGAACACCAATAGGAAGCTTTTTAGGTGGCTTATCTATTGTTCCAGCTCCTAGATTGGGAGCAACAGCGATTAAGGCCGCAATCGAAAGAATCAATCTTAAACCAGATTTGGTGGATGAAGTGTTAATGGGGCATGTTGTTCAAGCAGGTTCTGGACAAGCTCCGGCAAGACAAGCTGCTATATTTGCTGGTATTCCTGATTCTGTGCCTTGCACAACCGTGAATAAAGTTTGTGCTTCTGGAATGAAGGCCATTATGCAAGGAGCCCAGGCCATCGCATTAGGTGACGCAGACATAGTTGTTGCTGGAGGAATGGAAAACATGAGCCTGATCCCTCATTATTATCATGCCAGGACCTCGACTAAATTTGGTCCAGCAACACTGGAGGATGGCATGCAAAAAGACGGTCTAGTCGATGTTTATGATCAAAATGCCATGGGCGTCTGCGCAGATGCATGTGCTGTAGAACATGAATTTTCTAGGGAAGACCAAGATGCTTTTGCAATTCAATCTTACAATCGATCTACGGCAGCCTGGGAAGCTGGTAAATTCGCTGATGAAGTAGTTTCAGTAGAAGTTCCACAGCGTAGAGGAGAGCCTCTTATAATCAGCAAGGATGAGGAGTTTACCAA
>JABDMQ010000269.1 GCA_013001365.1 Flavobacteriaceae bacterium | reverse complement strand
TCAAGTTGATAACTGTCACTATCACCACTGCAAGACCTGGTATCATTATCGGTAAAGGTGGACAAGAGGTAGATAAGTTGAAAGAAGAACTTAAGAAAATAACGGATAAAGAAGTTCAGATCAACATCTTTGAAATCAAGAGACCTGAACTCGATGCATATTTAGTAGCATCTAGTATCGCACGTCAAATCGAGAGCAGGATCTCTTACAGACGAGCAATCAAAATGGCTATCGCTGCAACAATGCGTATGAATGCCGAAGGAATCAAGGTTCAGATCAGTGGGCGATTGAACGGAGCGGAAATGGCACGTCAAGAGCACTATAAAGATGGACGTATTCCTTTATCGACTTTTAGAGCAGATATTGACTATGCACTTGTCGAGGCACATACAACCTATGGAAGATTGGGTGTTAAGGTGTGGATCATGAAAGGCGAAGTATATGGTAAGAGAGAACTTTCTCCTCTTGTTGGATTATCCAAACAAAAAGGAAAAGGCGGAAGAGGCGGAAGAGATAATAAAAACCAATCTCGCCGTAGAAAGTAATTTTTTAAAGTAAAGAAGAAATGTTACAACCTAAAAGAACAAAGTTCCGTAAAGTCCAGAAAGGACGAATGAAAGGAAATTCCGGAAGAGGACATTTGCTTTCAAACGGAATGTTCGGGATTAAATCCTTGGATTCTAAATTCTTGACATCGCGTCAAATTGAAGCCGCACGTATTGCTGCGACACGTTATATGAAAAGAGAAGGACAACTTTGGATAAAGATCTTTCCGGACAAACCTATTACAAAGAAACCACTTGAGGTACGTATGGGTAAAGGTAAAGGTGCTGTGGAATATTGGGCAGCGGTTGTCAAACCAGGAAGAATCATTTTTGAAGTAAGTGGTGTACCAATGGATGTCGCGAAAGAAGCTTTGAGATTGGCAGCACAGAAATTGCCTGTTAAAACAAAATTCATTGTAGCTCGTGATTACGAAGCTTAATTTAAATAGATATGAAACAATCTGAAATCAAAGAATTAGCTACTACTGAATTACAGGAAAAGCTTGGTGAATTGAAGAAAAGTTACTCTGACCTAAAAATGGCTCATGCCATTTCTCCTTTAGAGAATCCAATTCAACTGCGAGCTATCAGGAGAACTGTAGCAAGAGTGGCAACAGAATTGAATAATCGTGATACTCAGTAATTGTATTAGAAGATGGAAAAAAGAAATTTAAGAAAAGAGCGTATAGGTGTTGTGACAAGCAACAAGATGCAAAAATCAATAGTGGTTGCTGAGGTAAAGAAAGTTAAGCATCCCATGTATGGTAAGTTCGTCTTGAAAACCAAGAAGTACGTTGCTCACGACGAAACAAACGATTGTAACGAAGGAGATACTGTAAGAATCATGGAAACGCGTCCTATGAGTAAATCCAAATGTTGGAGACTAGTAGAAATCATTGAAAGAGCCAAGTAATTATGTTACAACAAGAATCAAGATTAAAGGTAGCCGATAATACTGGAGCAAAAGAAGTTTTGACTATCCGGGTATTGGGAGGAACAAAAAGACGTTACGCTTCAGTTGGAGACAAGATTGTCGTTTCTGTAAAAGATGCTACACCTAACGGAAGTATAAAAAAGGGAGCAGTTTCAACAGCAGTAGTGGTGCGTACAGTTAAAGAAGTTAGAAGACCAGACGGGTCTTATATCAGATTTGATGATAATGCCTGTGTGCTCCTTAACCCTACTGGAGAGATGAGAGGAACCCGTGTTTTCGGTCCTGTAGCAAGAGAGTTAAGAGATAAACAATTCATGAAGATTGTCTCGTTGGCACCAGAGGTGCTTTAATGTTTAGAAGAATTATCAAAATGGGAAAATTGAAATTAAAATCAGGAGATACTGTCAAGATAATTGCTGGCGACCATAAAGGGAGTGAAGGCAAGATTCTAAAAGTCCTCATTGATAAGAACAAAGCCATAGTAGAGGGAACAAACATGGTTAAAAAACACACCAAGCCCAGTGCTCAGAACCCTCAAGGTGGTATTGTAGAGAAAGAAGCACCTATTCATATATCTAATTTGTCTTTAATCGACCCAAAAAGTGGTGAAGCTACAAGAGTGGGATATAGAATGGATGGTGAGAAGAAAGAGAGAATAGCAAAAAAATCTGATCAAGTAGTTTAATTATGGACTATACACCAAGATTAAAACAAGAATATAAGGACAGGGTAATCTCTGCTTTAAAAGAAGAATTCGGTTACAACAATGTGATGCAAGTGCCTAAACTTGAGAAAATAGTTCTTTCTCGTGGTGTTGGAGCAGCTGTGGCAGATAAGAAGCTCATTGATCATGCAATCGATGAGTTATCTAATATTACTGGCCAAAGAGCTGTTGCAACTATATCAAAGAAAGATGTTGCCTCATTCAAATTAAGAAAAGGCATGCCAATTGGCGCCAAAGTAACCTTGAGAGGTGAGCGCATGTATGAGTTTCTGGATAGGCTCGTAACTACAGCATTACCAAGAGTAAGAGATTTCAACGGTATCAAGGCATCTGGTTTTGATGGTAGAGGGAATTATAATCTTGGTGTTACGGAGCAGATTATTTTCCCTGAAATCGATATTGATAAAGTAAACAAGATATCAGGAATGGACATAACATTTGTGACCACTGCTGATACAGATAAAGAAGCACAGTCATTGTTAACGGAATTAGGAATACCTTTTAAAAACAATTAGTCATGGCGAAAGAATCAATGAAAGCCCGAGAGGTTAAAAGAGCAAAAACGGTTGCTAAATATGCTGAAAAGAGAAAAGCTTTGAAAGAAGCTGGAGACTATGAGGCATTGCAGCGACTTCCAAGAAACGCATCTCCTATAAGAATGCATAACAGATGTAAACTTACAGGAAGACCTAAAGGATATATGCGAACATTTGGTATCTCTCGTGTCTTATTCCGTGAAATGGCTAATAAAGGTTTAATACCTGGAGTAAGAAAAGCAAGTTGGTAAAATTATAAATTGGTTTTAAGTTCGGCATTTGCCGAAAACTGAAATCGCAAATCAATAACTATGTATACAGATCCAATAGCGGATTATTTAACAAGAATTAGAAATGCTGTAAGGGCCAATCACAGAGTGGTTGAAATTCCGGCATCTAATCTAAAGAAAGAGATCACTAAGATATTGTTCGATCAAGGATATATTTTAAGCTACAAGTTCGAAGACAACACAGTACAGGGCATAATCAAGATAGCCCTTAAGTACAATAAGGAAACAAAAGAACCTGTAATCAAGAAATTGCAAAGAATCAGTACACCTGGATTACGTCGGTATGCAGGAAAAGACGAACTTCCGCGAATCCTTAATGGACTAGGTATTGCAATAATCTCGACTTCTCATGGTGTCATGACGGGAAAACAAGCTCGTAGAGAGAATGTTGGCGGAGAAGTACTGTGTTACGTTTACTAATTAGTTAAAGAGAACAGAATCATGTCTAGAATAGGAAATAACCCAGTTGCAATCCCAGAAGGCGTAACAGTCGATATTAAGGATAATGTTGTGACTGTAAAAGGTAAATTAGGAGAATTGACCCAAGAGTTTGATACAGTCGACATTAAAGTTGAAGAAGGTAACATATTGGTCAGGCGTTCTGCAGACAGCAAGGAAGATAAGGCTAAACACGGTCTCTACAGGTCACTTATGAATAATATGATCGAAGGCGTTTCGAAAGGATGGACCAAAGAATTAGAATTAGTTGGAGTAGGATACAGAGCGACCAATCAAGGACAGAAGTTGGATTTGGCTTTAGGATTTTCTCATAATATAGTTTTGAACATAGCTCCAGAAGTGAAAGTCGAAACTATTTCAGAAAAAGGAAAGAACCCAATAGTGAAATTGACATCACATGATAAGCAATTAGTTGGACAAGTAGCAGCTAAGATTCGCGGTTTCCGTAAACCGGAACCTTACAAAGGAAAAGGTGTCAAGTTTGTTGGAGAAGAATTAAGAAGAAAAGCAGGTAAATCAGCTTAATAATATAAGTTATGGCATTAACTAAAAACGAAAGAAGAGCAAGAATAAAAAACAGGATTCGCAAGGTTGTTTCTGGAACAGATGCAAGACCTCGATTGGCTGTTTTTAGGAGCAATAAAGAGATATATGCTCAAATTGTAGATGATGTTACTGGAAAAACCTTAGCTGCTGCATCTTCAAGAGATAAAGGCATTAAGGCCAAAGGGACAAAAATCGAGATTGCTGCCGAAGTAGGTAAAGCGGTAGGAGAAAAAGCCCTGAAAGCTGGAATAAATACTATTTCTTTTGATAGAGGTGGTTATTTATACCATGGAAGAGTAAAATCATTAGCCGATGGCGCAAGAGAAGCAGGATTAAAATTCTAAGGAAATTATGTATCAAAAGTATAAAAGTGCAGAACTAGTAAAACCAGGTGGATTGGATCTCAAGGATCGTCTAGTTGGTGTTCAAAGGGTGACTAAAGTAACCAAAGGTGGCCGTGCTTTCGGTTTTTCAGCAATAGTTGTTGTTGGAGACGAAGCTGGCGTTGTTGGTCATGGTCTTGGTAAATCCAAAGACGTGGCAAGTGCAATTGCCAAGGCAATTGAAGATGCCAAGAAGAATCTAGTACGTATTCCTTTGGTCAAAGGGACATTGCCTCATGCACAGAAAGGAAAATATGGTGGTGCACGAGTAAACATTATACCGGCAGCACCTGGTACAGGAGTTATTGCAGGTGGCGCAGTTCGAACTGTATTGGAAGCGGTTGGCGTGCATGATGTATTATCGAAGTCTCAAGGGTCTTCTAATCCCCATAATGCAGTAAAGGCAACTTTTGATGCCTTGTTGCAATTAAGGGATGCGAGAACTATTGCTAGAGATAGAGGTATTTCTGTCGAGAAAGTATTTAAAGGATAATATTAAGGAAAGATGGCAAAGATCAAAGTAATAAAAATGAAAAGTGCGATCAATCGTACAAAGAACCAAAAGAGAACATTGGAGGCTCTAGGGTTGAAGAGAATTGGTCAAGTAGTAGAGCATGATGCCACACCAAACATCCTAGGTATGGTGAATAAAGTACAACATTTAGTTTCTGTAGAAGAGACAAAATAATAAGAACGGAAAATGAATTTAAGTAATTTAAAACCTGCAGAGGGATCGAACAAGACTCAAGGAAAACGAGTAGGAAGAGGTCAAGGATCTGGTAAAGGAGGAACTTCACGAAGAGGTCATAAAGGAGCCAAATCAAGATCTGGTTACTCTCGGAAAATTGGTTTTGAAGGTGGGCAAATGCCACTTCAAAGACGTGTGCCTAAATTCGGTTTTACCAATATCAATAGGAAAGAATATCAAGGCATTAATTTGGATACCTTGCAGCAAATGGTTGATGATAAGAAGATCAAAGGATCAGTGGATCTTGAATCGTTCGTTCATCATAGGCTTGCTGGTAAGAATGACCTAGTTAAAATTTTAGGACGAGGAGAATTAAAAGCAAAACTTAAAGTAACTGCTCATAAATTCACCGCATCGGCTAAGGCTGCTATTGAAGCGGCTGGTGGAGAGGCAGTGACATTATAAGATTGTATATAGAATGAAGATTATAGAGACATTAAAGAATGTTTGGAAAATAGAGGAGCTACGTGACCGTATCATCTTGACACTTGGGTTGTTGCTTGTATACCGTTTTGGTGCGCAAGTAGTACTTCCAGGAATTGATGCTGCGCAACTTGGTGGTTTACAGGATTCAACTGATAGTGGCTTATTAGGTTTGCTTAATGCATTTACTGGTGGCGCTTTTGCTAATGCCTCTGTTTTTGCTTTGGGTATTATGCCATATATCTCCGCTTCGATTGTTGTCCAGCTTATGGGAATAGCTATTCCTTATTTGCAGAAACTTCAAAAAGAAGGAGCAAGTGGGCAGAAAAAGATCACGCAGATTACAAGGTGGTTGACCATAGGTATATGTTTGGTGCAAGCACCTGGATACTTAGCTAGTTTACCAAGTTTAGGGATTCCGCAATCTGCATTCTTGTTAGGCCAAAGCTTTACGTTCTATTTTTCTTCAGTGATCATTCTAGTTACTGGGTGTATTTTCGCGATGTGGTTAGGAGAAAAAATTACTGACAAGGGGATTGGAAATGGTATTTCCTTATTGATTATGGTTGGTATTATTGCAACTCTGCCACAGTCTTTTGTTCAGGAATTTACCTCAAGAGTTACAGAAAACAATGGTGGACCAATGTTGATATTGATCGAACTGATTGTTTGGTTCGTAATTATATTGGCTTCGGTCATGCTGGTTATGGCAGTACGAAAGATTGCTGTGCAATACGCTAGGCGTACCCAATCTGGTGGTTATGAGAAGAATGTTTTTGGCTCCCGCCAATTCTTGCCATTAAAGCTGAATGCCTCTGGTGTAATGCCAATAATTTTTGCACAAGCTATCATGTTCGTGCCTAGTTTAATTGGCAACTCATTAAGCAATACAAGTGTAGGTGCTTGGATGCAGACTGCATTTTCCGATATTTTTGGATTATGGTACAATATCGTGTTCGCACTGTTGATTATTGTTTTCACCTATTTCTATACAGCGATAACGGTGCCAACAAATAAAATGGCAGATGACCTTAAGCGAAGTGGAGGGTTTATTCCAGGTATTCGCCCTGGTTCTGAAACGTCTGAATATTTGGATAAAATCATGTCCCAAATAACATTGCCAGGTTCCATATTCTTGGCCTTGATAGCGATTTTTCCGGCTATTATTGTTAAGCTAATGGGAATTCAGCAAGGTTGGGCATTGTTCTTTGGAGGTACATCTTTACTGATCATGGTTGGTGTAGCGATAGATACCATGCAGCAAATCAATTCATATTTATTGAACAAACACTATGATGGATTGATGAAAACCGGAAAGAATAGAAAAGCAGCAATATAATAT
>JABDMQ010000249.1 GCA_013001365.1 Flavobacteriaceae bacterium | reverse complement strand
GGTCAATAGACAACAGGAAAACGGTTTTTGTTATCATAGCCATCATTTTGGTAGGAGGCCTAATGAGTTATTCGAGTTTACCAAGGGAATCATTCCCGGAGATCATCGAATCCAAGATCTATGTAAGTTCTATATATCCTGGTAATGCGGCAGAAGATGTTGAAAAATTGATTACCAAACCGCTTGAAGAAGAGTTTGATGACATAACAGGGGTAACCAAGATTACATCAACTTCCTTGCAGGATTATTCTTCAATTCAAGTTGAGTTCCAAGAAGATATCACTCCCGAGGAAGCCAAGGTCAAGATCAAGGACAAGATCGACAATGTAAAAGCACAACAGGATTGGCCAACTATCGATGGTGGTGTCAAGGTTGAGCCTAATGCGTTCGACTTGAACATTTCTGAAGTAACGCCAATTGCCAACATCAATATCACAGGCGATTTCACATCAGAGCAACTCAAGGATTTTGCTGAGTTATTGCAAGATGAGATCGAGGAGTTGCAGGAGATAAAAGAAGCCCAGATCCTAGGAGCAGAAGACAAGGAGGTTGAAGTAGCCGTTGACATCTTCAAGATGAATGCATCGAATTTGAGTTTTGGAGATATCATTGGCGCCATTCAGTCTGAAAATGTCACGATATCAGGTGGTAATGTCGTTCAAAACGGTATGCAAAGAAATATCAGGGTCCTTGGTGAGATCGACGATCCTCAAGACCTGCAAAATGTGGTCGTAAAGAACGATGGCGGGCGAATACTCCTAAGGGATGTAGCCAAAGTGAATTTCAGGGAAAAAGATAGGACGACTTTTGCCAGGGAATATTCCAAACCCGTCGTTATGCTCAGCATCATGAAAAAAAGTGGAGAGAACATGATCGCAGCAATCGATAAGATAAAAGTGATCCTGGATGAGGCAAAAGGCACATATTTACCAGATAATCTTAACATATCCATAACTAACGATCAATCTACAAGAACAGAGGCTCAAGTTTCAGAACTTGAGAACAGCATCATCTTTGGTGTTCTGTTGGTTGTTAGTGTCCTCATGTTCTTCTTGGGTTTTCGCAATGCCATTTTTGTTGGAATCGCCATACCCCTGTCCATTATGATGTCATTCTTGGTATTACCAATTTTTGGAGGATTCATGGGTATTAATATCACCTTGAACACCATGGTACTTTTCGCAACTGTTATGGGTCTTGGTATGTTGGTCGATAATGGTATAGTCGTTGTTGAGAATGTTTATAGGCTAATGGATGAAGGAGTTCCTCGACTTGAGGCGGCAAAACAAGGTGTTGGAGAGATCGCTTGGCCGATCATTGCTTCTACGGGCACCACTTTAGCAGCTTTCTTACCATTGGGATTTTGGCCGGGAATCATGGGTAAGTTCATGATCTATTTTCCGCTCACTTTGGCTACAGTCCTCGGATCCTCATTATTTGTTGCATTGATCATAAATTCAATGCTGACCTCAGTCTTCATGAAAACGGAGGAAGCCAATATTGAAAGAAAGACCCTTGTGAGGGTAAGTGTTGCACTTCTTGTTTTTGGTGCTCTCTTGATCTTATCAGCATTATTGAAGACAAATATCATTTTTATGATCCTAGGACCTTTAGGATTGCTATTTGGAATTGGACTTATTGTAATCGGATGGCTTAACAGGAATAAGACCAAATTGCTAAAGAATGGGTTAGCCTTGTTTGCGGCTGGCATATTATTATCGGTAATAGGTTTTACCGGTGGCCCTAAAGCATTATTCGGGTTTGGTAATTTATTCATTTTACTTGCAGGGTTATTATGGATACATAAATACGTGCTATTGCCAATGTCCGAGAATTTTCAGTTCAAATGGCTGCCTAGACTAGAGAATTGGTATCGCGGATTTTTGGGCTATGCGTTACGGGGCAGCAATGCTTATAAGTTTTTCTTCGGAACATTCTCATTATTGATCTTGGCATTCATTGTATTTGGTGTAGCTCAACCTAAAGTGTTGTTCTTCCCAGAAAACGAAGCTAATCAAGCCATTGTCTATATAGAATATCCCGAGGGAACAGATATTGCTAAAACCAACGACATTACCGAAGAAATCGAGAAGAAAGTCATTGAGACCTTGGATCGGTTCTCTTACGAAAAGGATGGTAGGCAATACAATTATATGGCTGAATCCATCATTTCCCAGGTTGGTGAAGGGGCAGGAAATCCACAAACAGATGGTGGAGCGCAAAACGAAATGCCACATAAAGGCAAGGTCTCGGTACTCTTTAGGGAATTCAAGTACCGTGTTGATGAAAATGGTGAAACCATTAGTAGCAATGATGTACTAACTGCATTGCGAAATGCCGTTCAAGGTTACCCAGGTGTTTCTGTAATCGTAGACAAAGACCAGAATGGGCCGCCAGCAGGCTATGCCATTAATATGGAAATAAAAGGTGACGATTATAACGAATTATTGGCCGAAGCTGAAAATATCCAGAACTATATCAACGCAAATAATATTCCAGGAATTGAGGAACTCAAGCTCGATGTGAATCAAAACAAGCCAGAGATGGAAGTTTTTGTTGATCGCAAGAAAGCAGGTGAACTAGGCGTCAGCACTGCAATGGTTGGTCAAACCCTCCGACAAGCCATTTATGGTTTTGATGCTTCTACCTATAAAGAGGGCGAAGATGATTTTGATATCTATGTTCGATTCAACAACGAAAATCGATATAATGAAAGTGCCCTGTTCAATCAATCGGTAACATTCAGGGATAATAACGGTAAGTTGAAGAAAGTCCCGATTTCCTCTGTTGTCGATAAGCGAAACATAGCAACCTTCAGTTCGATCAAGCGTAAAGACCTTAAACGGGTAATCACGGTATATTCTAATGCGCTTGAAGGATATAATGCTACAGAAATAGTTGGTAAGATCGATAACTTAATGTCGGGTTATAAGTTACCAAAAGGAATTTCCTATCAATTTACGGGAGAGCAAGAAGAACAAGCCAAGAACATGGCATTCTTGAGTAAGGCATTGGCAATAGCCTTAGCACTTATTCTATTGGTAATTGTTGCTCAATTCAATTCGGTAAGCAAACCTATCATCATCTTTGGTGCGATAATACTGAGTTTCATAGGCGTTCTTTTTGGAATGGTGATGTTCGGGAATGATTTCGTGATCATAATGACAATGATGGGCATCATCGCATTAGCGGGAATTGTAGTTAACAACGCCATTGTACTCATAGATTATACCCAACTGCTCATTGACCGGAAAAAAATAGAGTTAGGACTTGATGAAGAGAGCCTTCTCTCAAGGGATCAGTATCGAGATGCTATTGTTGAAGGCGGCCGCGCACGTTTGAGACCAGTTCTTTTAACTGCTATTACTACAGTACTTGGCTTATTCCCATTGGCATTTGGCTTGAACATCGATTTCTTTTCCTTGTTCACGGAATTTGACCCTAAGATCTATCTTGGTGGTGATAATACCATTTTCTGGAAACCTATGTCATTGACAATTATATATGGATTGACGTTCGCGACGTTCTTGACATTGGTCATCGTGCCAGTCATGTTCTATTTACTGAACAGGGCGAAGATCAGGTTCGCCAATGCTTGATCGAACATATAGATATTAATTGATGGCCCTAACTTATGTTGGGGCTTTTCTTTTTTAGTCATAGATCTTATGTAAATTTGCACATCAATTTTCATGTATGTACAGAACACATAATTGTGGTGAATTAAGAGCATCACATATCAATTCAGAAGTCACCTTGTCAGGTTGGGTGCAGCGTTCGAGAGATAAAGGATTTATCGTTTGGGTCGACCTTCGAGATCGGTATGGCATTACACAATTGGTTTTTGACGAAGAGAGAACTTCAAAGGAATTGCTAGAGCAAGCCCAGGAATTAGGACGTGAATTCGTCATACAGGTGAAGGGAACAGTTATTGAGCGTGCCTCAAAAAATCCGAATATCCCCACCGGTGACGTTGAATTACTTGTTTCTGAATTAACAATCTTGAATAAATCCCTACTACCGCCTTTCACTATAGAAGATGACACTGATGGCGGTGAAGAGCTTCGTATGAAGTACAGGTATTTGGACATAAGAAGAAAGCCTGTAAAAGACAACTTGATCTTTAGGCATAAAGTAACACAAGAAGTTCGGAATTACCTTTCGAAAGAAGGATTCATTGAAGTAGAAACTCCTTACCTAATTAAATCAACTCCAGAAGGTGCGCGAGATTTCGTCGTACCAAGTCGTATGAACGAAGGTCAATTCTATGCGCTTCCACAATCGCCACAAACATTCAAGCAATTATTGATGGTAGGTGGACTGGACAAATATTTCCAGATCGTAAAATGTTTCAGGGATGAAGACCTTAGAGCAGATAGGCAACCTGAATTCACTCAGATAGATTGTGAAATGGCCTTTATCGAACAAGAAGACATCTTGAATGCTTTTGAAGGACTTACGCGTCATTTGTTAAAGGAAATAAATGGAGTTGACGTAGATGAATTCCCAAGAATGCTGTATGAGGATGCTATGAGGCTTTATGGAAATGACAAGCCAGACATACGCTTTGGTATGGTATTCGGAGAGTTGAATGAAGTCACGCAACACAAGGATTTTAATGTATTCAATTCGGCCGAACTAGTAGTTGGTATTGCGGTTCCTGGTGGCAATAGCTATTCCAGAAAAGAAATCGATAAATTAATTGATTGGGTAAAACGTCCTCAAGTAGGCGCTTTAGGCATGGTGTATTGCAGATACAATGAAGATGGTACTTTCAAATCGTCTGTCGATAAGTTCTACGATCAAGAAGACCTGGCCAAATGGGCAGAAGTTACAGGTGCGGAGGCTGGCGATCTTATTTGTGTACTTTCTGGCGAAACAAATAGAGTAAGGGCTCAACTAAGTGCTTTAAGAATGGAATTGGCTG
>JABDMQ010000243.1 GCA_013001365.1 Flavobacteriaceae bacterium | reverse complement strand
GACCAATTCTTTAAAGGGTTTTGGCATTGATGATCTATATGAAGGCATTATCGCTTCAGGATCCATACTTCATTATCTTGAAGAAACCCAGCATAGGAGATTGCAACATATTACTAGTATAAAGCGTATAGCAGAAGACCAGTATGTCTGGATGGATAGATTCACGATAAGGAACCTAGAACTTTATCATTCTTCCAATGAAAATGCAATAACGCTTTTAACGGTAATCGATAAGACGATTACCCCAATGGGTGGTCGACTACTGAAAAGGTGGCTTGCATTGCCTCTCAAGAATTCCAAGACCATACAGAAACGTCATGATATAGTCGAGTATCTAGTTAACAATGATCAAATATGTGAAAAGCTTAGGTATAATGTCAAGAAGATCAGTGACCTAGAAAGACTGATTTCTAAAGTTGCTACCCAGAAGATCAGTCCAAGGGAGGTGATTCATTTGAAGAATTCACTTGAAGCTATTATACCAATTAAAGCCGTAGTTGAAAAATGTGATAATGATTCTCTTCAAGAATTAGGTGCTCAGATAGAACTTTGTGAACAGCTTCGTGAACGCATTAAGGAAACATTAGTTGAAGACGCGCCAGTTAATATACTGAAAGGAAATACTATATCGTCGGATTTCTCACAAGAATTAGGGGAGTTACGGGCTTTGGCCTATTCGGGCAAGGACTATCTGGATAAAATGCTTGAGCGAGAATCAGAGCGTACTGGCATTACTTCTCTCAAAATCGCTTCTAATAATGTGTTTGGCTATTACATAGAGGTCAGGAATACTCATAAAGACAAGGTTCCAGAAGAATGGGTGCGAAAACAGACCTTGGTCAATGCCGAACGCTATATTACTGAAGAACTCAAGGAATATGAGTCAAAGATATTAGGTGCAGAAGAGCGTATCCTTGCCATTGAGCAACAATTATTCTCTGAACTGGTCTTATTCGTTTCCAAATTCATTTCACAAGTTCAAAAAAATTCACACGTAATTGCGCAGATCGACTGTTTAAGTGGTTTTGCTGTGCTAGCTTCGGAGCATCAATATAAAAGACCTAGTATCAATGATTCTTTTTCAATTGAGATCAAGAACGGAAGACATCCAGTAATTGAGCGACAACTGCCATTGGGAGAATCATATATTGCGAATGACCTTTTCTTGGATCGAGACTCGCAACAGATCATCATGATCACTGGTCCCAATATGTCAGGTAAATCAGCCATCCTCAGACAGACAGCTTTGATAGTCCTATTGGCTCAAATTGGTAGTTTCGTTCCAGCAGAAAATGCCGAGATCGGATTGGTAGATAAGATATTTACAAGAGTTGGTGCCAGTGATAATATATCGATGGGCGAATCAACTTTCATGGTTGAAATGAATGAAACCGCTTCTATTCTCAATAATATCTCAGAAAGAAGCCTAGTGCTTTTAGATGAGATCGGAAGAGGAACTAGTACCTATGATGGTATTTCCATAGCTTGGGCAATCAGCGAGTATTTGCATGAGCATCCAGCGCGGGCTAAAACGTTGTTTGCGACGCATTATCATGAACTCAATGAAATGACTCAAACTTTCGAGCGAATCAAGAACTTCAATGTGTCCATTAAGGAACTGAAAGACAAAGTACTGTTCTTGAGAAAACTGGTTGAAGGTGGGAGCGAACATAGTTTTGGTATTCATGTTGCTAAAATGGCTGGTATGCCACAACAGGTGATCAAACGTGCGAACAAGGTATTGAAACAGCTTGAAAAATCGCATTCAGGCGAAGAACTTTCGGATAAAGTTAAAAGCTTGCAGGATAATGAAATGCAATTGAGTTTTTTCAACTTGGATGATCCTTTACTAGAACGAATTAAAGAGGAGATCCTTACAACAGATATCGATACACTTACACCTGTTGAAGCCTTGATGAAGCTTAACGAAATTAAAAGGATGCTGCGCAAGCAAAAAAGAGCCTAGTAATTGTTTTCTTTTTATTGAAAAGACTTTGGATTTAGTTCAAATATCTTAAATTTGCATCCGCAATATCACTAATTGCAAGTTCTTTAAAATAATGCGAAAGTAGCTCAGGGGTAGAGCATCACCTTGCCAAGGTGAGGGTCGCGGGTTCAAATCCCGTCTTTCGCTCAGAGCATACCAATCAAGTTGCTGAAGTGGTGGAATTGGTAGACACGTTGGACTTAAAATCCAATGGCCATTATGGCCGTGCGGGTTCAAGTCCCGCCTTCAGTACAGATAAAAAGCCAAGACGGTCGTCTTGGCTTTTTTATTTTCAGAAAAGTGAAATTTATTTCAGCTATTTTGAGAAAATAAAAAAAGAGACTGCTATGCAGTCCAACTTTTTTCAACATGTTGATTCTGGGACTCGCCGCAGGCAATTCCCGCCTTCAGTACAAAAAAAGCCGATACATTTGTATCGGCTTTTATATTCAATTATAGTTGATTTTATCTCTTATTGGCAGTTTCAATGTATTTGGCCAAGGCCATGGTCATTGAAGGAGTATCTGGAGTCGGAGCAGCAATGTCTACACGCAATCCACGATCCTCTACCGCTTTGACAGTCGTATTGCCAAAGACCGCTATCCTTGTGTCGTTCTGCTTGAAATCTGGAAAGTTCTTGAATAAAGAATCTATTCCTGAAGGACTGAAGAACACTAAAATGTCGTAATATACATTAGCAAGGTCCGAAAGATCACTAACCACTGTTTTGTAGAACGTTCCTTGTTTCCATTGTATTCCTAAGTCGTTTAGGGTAGTTGGAACTTGAGATTTAAGTTTGTCTGTTGTTGGTAACAAAAACGATTCGTCCTTGTATTTCTTTATCAATGGAGATAATTCTTGAAAAGTACGCTTACCAACATAGATTTTCCTCTTTCTATATACAACGTATTTCTGCAAGTAATAAGCAACTGCTTCAGATTGACAAAAATATTTCATAGTATCAGGAACCTTGAATCGCATATCCTCAGCGACCCTGAAAAAGTGGTCCACAGCATTCCTGCTGGTCAGTATTATTGCAGAATAATCATTAAGGTCGATTTTTTGAAGCCTAATGTCTTTGGCTTCAACGCCTTCAACATGAATAAAAGGCCTGAAATCAATTTTCACGCGCTGTTTTTGTTGAAGCTCAAAATAAGGGGAATTTTCAATTTTTGGCTCAGGTTGCGAAACCAAGATCGTTTTCACTTTCATAGACGGTTACTTATCTTAAACTCTTTAAACTATCCCATAATCACCTTATATAAAATAATGTAAGGTGAAATTTCGAGTGCGCAAAGATACAAAATAAAATAAAAAAAGTTGTTGATTAGTAACTTTTGATGATTTTTAATTGTTGTAACAATACCAATGATATTTACCATCAACAAGAAGATAATCACTATTCCGACCAAGGTCTTGGATGGATTTATTGAATAAAGAAAGAATACATTTATCGGAACAAGTAGTATCCCAATAAAATTCCTATAACTGATTTTTTGGAATAAATAAGCATCAATAAATGAATCAATTTCGAACATGCTTCCGACAAGCCTTTCAACCAGGATCTTAATCAAGAAAGCTGCCCCGATCCCAATAGCAAGTTTAAAAAAGAAATCCAAATCGATCTCGGGTCCTATGGATTGATGCCTAAAAACTAGAAGAACGAACAATGCTACCGAAAACGTGAGATTTAAGAACAACAGGCCATCGAACAGGTCAAGGAATCTTTGGTCCCTTGAATGAATCTTTAGATATTTCGAATTACCTACTAACGCCAAAAAGTCTGTAAACCTTGATGCAAATAATGATTTTGCAATTGCGATCAACAAAATTGACAGAATAATTAAAAGAGTGAACCAATCGTTAGAGACCATTTCTCGATACATAATGCTAAATTATTACAAATTAAGATTGTTTGCACACAAGAAGTACTCTAAATTGATGAAGCGTATTGTTTAAATAGATTATTTTTGCTTAAAATTCCTTGTCAATGAGTGATGCCATCGTCATCATACCTACTTTTAATGAAATTGAAAATATTGAAGCCATTATTAGAGCTGTTTTTTCGCAGGAAAAGAAGTTTCATGTTCTTGTAGTCGATGACAATTCTCCAGATCTAACAGCATTAAAGGTTGAAGAATTGCAGGAAGAATTTACTGAGCGACTTTTCTTGATCAAGCGAAAGGGTAAATCTGGATTGGGAACTGCTTATATAACAGGTTTTAAATGGTGCTTGCAAAAGGATTATGAGTACATTTTTGAGATGGATGCGGATTTTTCTCATGACCCAAAAGACTTAATTCGACTTTACGATGCTTGCAAGGATGGTGCCGATGTGGCCATCGGGTCTAGGTACGTTCGGGGTGTCAATGTCGTCAATTGGCCTATGCAACGTGTCCTAATGTCTTATTTGGCTTCGAAATATGTAAGATTGATAACACGAATGAAAATTCACGATACTACTGCTGGCTATGTTTGTTATCGTAGAAGTGTGCTAGAAGCATTGGACCTAGACAAGATTAAATTCGTAGGCTATGCATTTCAGATTGAAATGAAATTCAAGGCTTATCTTAATAAATTCAACATCGTAGAAATCCCCGTAATTTTCTTGGAAAGGGAAAGAGGTCAGTCCAAATTAAGTAGTGGCATAATTTCTGAAGCGGTATTTGGAGTTATTTCAATGAAATTTAAAAGCTTGTTTTCTAAAAAGTGACATGAAAGAAAAGACAACACTTATCAAGAATGCCCATATCGTAAATGAGGGCAAGATCCTAAAAGGCGATATACTTATTGAAGGTAAATACATAAAGGAAATTGCCGATTCCATCAGTGCCAAGAATGCCGATGTGCATGTCTTGGACGTAGAAGGTAAATATGTATTTCCTGGACTTATTGATGATCAAGTTCATTTCAGGGAACCAGGTCTTATACATAAGGCAACAATCGAAACGGAATCTAGGGCTGCCATAGCAGGGGGTATAACTTCGTTTATTGAGATGCCTAATACAAACCCTCAGACAACGACCATAGAAGAATTGGAGAAAAAGTTTGACATTGCCTCCAAGACGTCTTCGGGTAATTATTCTTTCATGTTTGGTGGGACTAATGACAATCTTGATGAAATTTTAAAAGTGGACCCAAAGACTACGGCTGGACTAAAGCTGTTTTTAGGTTCCTCAACCGGTAATATGCTCGTAGATGATGAATCTATCCTAGAGAGAATTTTCTCTAGTACTGATTTATTGATTTCGGCTCATTGCGAGGATGAAACTACGATCAAAGAGAATATGAAGGAATACATGTTGAAATATGGCGATGATATTCCAATAAAATATCATCCTTTAATTCGTAGTGAAGAGGCATGTTACCTATCGTCTTCAAAAGCTATAGAACTCGCTAAGAAAACAGGTGCTCGTTTACATGTGTTTCATTTATCAACTGGGAAGGAAACAGAATTATTCACTAATAAAGTACCCTTAAAGGACAAGAAGATAACAGCTGAGGTCTGTATTCATCATTTAACTTTTACTGACGAAGATTACGAAGATAAAGGCACATTGATTAAATGGAATCCAGCTGTAAAGACCGAGGAAGACAAGAACGAATTATGGAATGCCTTATTGGATGATCGTATTGATGTTATTGCTACAGATCATGCACCACATACCTTGGATGAAAAAAACAATGTATATACAAAGGCGCCTTCAGGAGGTCCATTAGTACAGCATGCTTTGGTTGCCATGCTCGAGAATTACCATTCTGGAAGAATCAGCTTGGAAAAAATGGTAGAAAAGATGTGCCATAATCCAGCTATTCTATTTGATGTAGAAAAAAGAGGCTATATAAAAGAAGGGTACTTTGCTGATCTGGTGGTACTGGACCTTAATAATCCATGGACGGTGAATAAAGACAATATCCTTTATAAATGCGGTTGGTCTCCATTTGAAGGGAATACATTTAAATCTAGGGTTACTCAAACATTTGTTAATGGCCATTTAGCATATAACAATTTCAATTTTTCTGACGTTAAAGCAGCAATGAGACTTACATTCAATAGATGAGGAAATTATTAGGCACCATAGTCACTATTGCTTTCCTATTTTCATGCGGAAATGGGAAGGTCAAGAAACCTGAAGACCTAATTGCGCAGTCTAAAATGGTCGATATAATTGTTGATTTGAATATGATGAGTTCTGGTCAAGGACTTAATAAATCGGTATTGTTAAAGGAAGGAATCGTGCCAGAGGAATACGTTTATAAGAAATATGATATTGATAGCGCTCAATTCATAGCGAGTAACAAATACTATGCTCACCATATAGAAATCTATCAAGACATATATGACAATGTCAAGAAAAAACTAAATGAAAAGAAGGCTGAGTACAAGAAAATCAGTGAAGAAGAAAAAGAAGAGAAAAAGATCCAGGATTCTATAAGACGCCAAAAGAAAAGACTACAAAAGCAATCTATTGTCAATCCGAAATCCAATAAAGAATTGAAGCCAATTAAGCGTCCTGTAAAAATAACTGACACACTTCGTCAATAGATGTTTCTAGTGGCTTGAATTCAAAATCAAGAACCTTTTTGATTTTTTCATTAGAAAAGATCTTTTCTGTCATCAAAGAATTTGCCGTCTGTCTCGTAATTTTCCTTCTTTTACCTCTAATAGCATGGCGTAACCAATCCAATCGCCAGGCCACTTTGAGCAACCATGGTTTGACTTGCTTATAAGGAACCTTAGATCCTAGTTTTGTAGCAACAGATTGCGTAAATTCCTTGAAACTCCAGTTCTCAGAAATTAAAATGAAACGTTCATTAATGATATCACTTTTCATTAATTGTTCCATTATCCCAACGACATCGTGTATATCTACATACCCTGTTTTTCCATTCGTGTAATACTTAAGGCCTTTGGAAATTCTCTTGAAAAGGCTTCCGCTACCTGATCGCCAAAATCCTCCACCTAGGATAATTCCAGGATTAACGATTACCGATTTTAGTCCTTCCTGCGTACCACGCCATACTTCCATTTCAGCACCATATTTTGTGATAGAATAGACATTATGATCGGCTTCTGGGTTCCATGGTGATTCCTCAGTGATTTCATGCCCTGGTCTTTCATCACCAATCGCCGCAACGCTGCTTACATAGCATAGTTTCTTTATTCCTTTTGCAAGGCATTGATTTACAACATTGGCAGTGCCTTCAATATTGGTCTTTCTAAGCACATGATAATCGTTTGGATCGAAAGAAACCAATGCAGCGCAATGATAGACTTGACTAATATCTACAAAGCAATCATTCAAAGAAGGGATGTCCAGGATATCAGCTTTAATCCATTCAATCTTCTCAAACAAGCTTTCAACGTCGTCAGTAAAATATTTGAAAACCGACCTAACGGCTTCTATCTTATCTGGATTTCTATAAATAGCTCGAACCTTGTCTTCGGATTGAACAAGTCTGTGAAGTAAATGAGCGCCAACTAATCCTGTACCTCCAGTAACTAAAATCATAGAGCTAAATTAGCTTTTTTGCATTTGTCTTTTGTCATTGGGCTTATAAATTTATCTTTACGGCAAATTAGCACAAACACCAGATTAATGATAAAGAATTTCATTGAAGAGCTTAAGTGGCGAGGTATGCTACATCAAGATATGCCTGGTACTGAAGAACATTTGCTTCAAGAAATGAGGAGTGCCTATATAGGCTTCGATCCAACAGCAGACTCTTTACATATTGGCAATTTGGTGCCGATAATGTTGCTAGCACACTTTCAGAGGTCAGGACATAAGCCTTATGCTTTGGTAGGAGGTGCTACAGGCATGATAGGAGATCCGTCTGGAAGGTCTGATGAAAGAAATCTGTTGGATGAAAAGACACTTCGCCATAATCAAGAAGCTGTCAGGAAACAATTGGCACATTTCCTTGATTTTGATAGTGATGAGAAAAATGCTGCGGAATTGGTCAATAACTATGATTGGATGAAAGATTTCAGCTTCCTTGATTTCATTAGAGATGTAGGGAAGCACATTACTGTTAATTACATGATGGCCAAGGATTCTGTGAAGAACAGGATATCGTCTGATGCAGCAGAAGGTATGTCTTTTACAGAATTCACTTATCAGTTGGTACAAGGTTACGATTTCCTTCATTTATACAAGCATTACAACTGCACTTTACAAATGGGTGGGAGCGATCAATGGGGAAACATCACCACTGGCACTGAACTTATCAGAAGGATTGGAGGAGGTAAAGGATACGCCATTACGTGTCCTTTGATCACAAAGTCTGATGGATCTAAGTTCGGCAAGTCTCAGGATGGCAACGTCTGGTTGGATGCAGACCGCACTTCGCCTTACAAATTCTATCAATATTGGTTGAACTCAAGTGACGATGATGCCGAAAATTACATCAAGATATTTACCTTCCTTTCGCAAGAAGATATTTCGAAACTAATCGAAGAACATAAAAATGCACCTCACCTTCGTGTGTTACAGAAAAGATTAGCTGAAGAAGTGACCATGATCGTGCATGGCCAGGAAGACCTAGAAAATGCAATTAAGGCGTCTAATATCCTTTTCGGAAAATCAACAGCGAATGACCTAAAGGGACTTGACGAATCGACTTTTTTAGATGTTTTTGAAGGGGTGCCTCAAGCAGAGATCGATTCTTCAGAAATAGGCAAAGGCCTTGACATGATCGAAGCACTTTCGGTCAAGACCAATTTCTTGAAATCCAATGGGGAGGCGCGCAGAGCCTTGAAAGAGAATTCTATTTCTGTGAATAAAGAAAAAGTTGGAGAGGACTATAGGATCACCTCCGAAGACCTAATAAGCAATACCTTTGTTCTTTTGCAAAGAGGCAAGAAAAATTACTTCATTATACGAAGTGTTTAAGTTCAAAGACCTGATGCGAGTGCACCAGGTCTTAGAAAAACTAACCAACTTAAATTTCTCTTTTTCAAGAAATTTCAAATGAGCGTTGATCGCTCTTGTCTTAAGTCGGATTAAGAGATTGAAACTTTCACCTCATTGCTTATAATGCCATTAGATTGCATCCTCGGATATCGGAATGATCGAAGCGCCCCAAGATCTCAAATGATTCATTTTGGATTATTTTGCCAAGGTCTTGTGTTGCAATGAATGAGCAAGAATTAATATTGGCAAGATCAATTACATTAATTCCTCCTGTTTTTCCTTGTCTTTCTAGAGTTAGCGCATCTTCTGTATTTCTTATCATTATTTTCATCCAAGGAGGGCATTCAAATACGCCATCTCCATGTGAATAGGCCTGAGATAATAGTTCGGTCATGCCATATTCGCTATGTATATTTTTGACGCCAAAACCAGTTTTAAGGATGTCATGCAATTCAGTCCTTATCATTTCTTTCCGCCTTCCTTTCATGCCTCCTGTCTCCATGACAATGGTATTGGTCAATTTAAATGAATCGATTTCTAGAAGATCTAGTAAAGCGAAAGAGACACCGATCAATAACACGTTTTCTCCTTCCGAATCCATTTTCCTTAGAACTTGACTTAACTCTTTAAGGTTGTTGAGATAAAAGCCACTTTCAGGATGATTGGATTGCTGAATCAAGTCATTGATCATATAGACAAGTGACGAATTGTCGCGCTCCAAATAAGAAGGCAGTAAACCCAACACAATATGATCTTTAATGTTGCCATAAAATTGATTGAACCCTTTTCTGAAACTTTGTTTGTATACATCTAGATCCGTTACATAATGTGTGCTTGTAATTTGCCCAGTAGTTCCCGAACTCCTGAATACCTTTACAATTTCATTGGTTGTCGATAAGACCTTATGTGACTTAAAGAATTGGATCGGTAGAAAAGGAATTTCTTCAATTGTAGTTATATCGCTAGGATGTTTATACAATAGGTCGCAGAAAGATCGATAAACTTGATTGTTCTCGAATTGGTGTCTAAATACCTTCAAGGCCATGTCATTGAATTCCTCATCCGAAGAAATAGAGAATATGTCTTCCGCTTTGATGTCACTCATTACAGCAAAAGTAGACAGAAAAAGAAAAGCATCCCAAACAGGGATGCTTTCAATATTAAAAATTAGACTATTTATTCAATAATCAATTTCTTGGAAACAGTATTGCTGCCCTGGGTGATCTTCAAGACATAAATACCACCTTGCAGCTGTGAAACATTCAATCGATTGTTTGCTATTGTTTGATTGATTACTTGTTTGCCTAAAAGATCAAAGACTGCAATTTGTAGTTTCTGATTATTAGATGTTGCAATGTTCAAGATTCCTGTTGCATTAGGATTAGGATATACTTTGAAACTATCAACATCAAAACTATCGTTAGACAAGGTATTGGCTGCGCCTGGTGTGCCTAGGTCTCCTGCTCCATAAGGAACCGTTGCAGGTGCCCAATTAGAACCATCGTCGTTATCTGTGTTGTTACGCAAGAATGCTGCATTGAATTCTATACTGGCTCCAGTTGGATCAGGGAAACCATTAATTGAGCCATAATTTACTTGATCGATCACTGTACCATCACAAGACAAGATAATCTCATCATCGCTATTACTTAATGACATACCAGAACCAAAAACATAATCCGCAGTAATTCCTCCATTTGCACCGGAATCACCATTCTTTGCAAAAATGGCATAACTATTCGCTGCCACTGAAACAGAACCTTCGACTTCAAAACTGTTGGATCCCAGATCCGAAATAACCCATCCAATCATGTCAATGGCTGCTCCTGTTGCGTTGTAAACTTCAAAGAATTCGCCAACACTATCACCAACTGCATCTGGATCATACATGATTTCGGTAATAATGATATCACCAGGATTCGGACAATTTAGAGGTGGATTACAAGTTGGTGAGGTAATCGTTCTTTCTAGGTTACACACACCTCCTTGGTCCACAATATTGATTATTATATCGGTACCTTCAGGAATTCCTTGGAATTCCATAATACCAGAAGCAACTGACGAAGGGTCGTCACCTGTATTGCTCACCATTGGGTTTGTTTGAATTTGATACGCATCATTACCACCGCCTGTAAAGGCCAATGTCGCGGTATAGGTATCAACATTCTCGGTATTATCGTCGCAAGTTACAGTATCCTCGCCTAAAACCAATTCACATGTCACGCATGATGATGGTGCCTGCTGTCCCAATACTGCACAGTCTCCAAATGCATTAATTGCTACATTGGAAAGGCTCCATCCAGAATAACCATCAACACCATCATCCACATATTGAATTCCGATGAATATCTCTGAAGCGTCGATTGCAAATAGGTCGACTTCGACATCGAAAGGACTCGAATCAGGAGTAAGAGGATTAATAGTTTGCAATGTTGTCCAGGTTGCATCTGAAGGACAACCAGGATATGTGGTAGTATAATTAACGAGCAGATCTGTATCGCCAAAACTTTCAGCAGCAGTGAAAGCCAATGTTAGATCGGATGTTATGGAAGATATGTCCAAAGGACCTAATATCAACCATGTTTCAACTGATTCTACACATCCGCCACCACAATATCCGTTCATAGTATATGTTCCTCCTGAATATGTCCATTCGTCCATATCGGTATTTGGTGTAACTGTTACAGATTCAAATAAATCTTCTCCAGAGATGTCAACACAAGTATTCGGTTCAGGATCGCATTCATCGGCTGGGACAGTTCCGGATAAAGACGTCCCTGTGCAATTTCCTGTCAAGATCTCGATGCCCCAGGCATCGCCCTCCATGAGATCAGTAATACTAATGGTTCCATCAGTATCTACTGCTGGATCACTGCCTCCTAGAGTTCCTCCAGAAGTCAAACTGACCACTACTGTGTCATCAACACCTGTGTAGGGAATGTTAATGGTCACAGCATCATTGTTGTCACCGATTTGACCCTCACCTCCACAATCATAAGTTGCCGCACCCAATGATATTCCACAAGGGGTCCCACCGTAAGTGAATGTTCCTATCGGAAAGACAGAAGCACAACCTGCATTGGTGGTGCATCCATCAACTGCATTTGGACCACTGAATGACCAACTCCCTAATACGAAAGTGCTACCATCAGGCCCTGTTGAATTGTTACGATAAGCCCAACCATCGGTATGCTCCCATTCCGGGCAAGTTGTTCCACTCGCATTAGGGTCGCAATCTATGGTGCCGAAGGTATCAATAACGGCACCACCCGAAAAAAGTTCAATAGCATCATCGCCATTTATACTTAAAGCACCATCTATATAATCAGGTGTAATACCAAAATAAGCATTAGTCGAACCTGGATTTGCAGATCCACCAGCACCTTCATAGGCAGCATAAATAAAATCACCTGCAGTAGCAGAGCCTGTAAAAGTCAATTCCTGTCCGTCTGTTCCACCTCCATTATTAGCCGACCCTAAACCAAATGTAGATAGATCCGCGATATCATTGATTACATATATCTCGACCAATTTTGGAGTTCCGCCAGGAAGTGGTCCATCAAAGGCTCCTGTTATGACCATGTCTTGCCCATATGATGTGAAGGATATCATTAAGGCAATTAAGAAGTAAATTTTTTTCATAATGGATTAATTTATTAATTAGTACATAAAGGTAAGCAGAATCTTAGGTCGTTAATCGAAGATTATGACGTTTTAAGGATTTCTTACAAGGATGATTGCGATTATTAAGCATAGATTTTGACTTGCAGTTCACAACGTTACCTAATTGTTAAGAAATCTTCAAATAATTCGATTTTAATGGAATAGCCATATCTTTATGCTGTGAATAAATCACATGGTTAAATGAAAAAAAGCGACATTAAGATCTTATTGGTTGATGATGAACCGGATATCCTGGAAATAGTTGGATATAACCTCTCCTCTGAAGGGTATCAGGTAATTACAGCCGAGAATGGTACTGAAGGGGTCAAGAAAGCCCAAAAACAGAAGCCACACTTGATTATTCTCGATGTCATGATGCCAGAAATGGATGGTATTGAAGCATGCGAGCAACTTAGGAAGTTGCCCGGGCTAGAGGATGTTATCATCACATTCTTGACCGCTAGAGGTGAAGATTATTCCCAGCTTGCTGGTTTCGATGCGGGCGCAGATGATTATATTACTAAACCAATCAAGCCAAAAGTCCTTGTTAGCAAAGTAAAGGCATTATTGAGACGGTTGAAGAATGACTCGTCTTCAGATAATATTACCAAATTAGGTGACCTTATCATTGATCGCGATCAGTACAGGATCGTCTTGAAAGGCAAAGAGATAATACTTCCTCGTAAAGAATTCGAATTATTATCTTTGTTATCTACCAAACCTGGTAAGGTCTTTAAGCGAGGTGACATCTTGGACAGAGTATGGGGCAATGAAGTTGTCGTAGGAGGTAGGACAATCGATGTGCATATTCGAAAATTACGAGAAAAGATCGGGGATAAACGCATTAAGACCATTAAGGGTGTTGGCTACAAGTTTGTAGACTAATGGCGCAAGAATTCAAGAAATCTTACAAGTTTGCTATACGGACAGCTCTGTACCTATCCCTATTCCTGACACTCTTCCTAGGTGTTTTTTTGTACTTTTTCTTTCAGCTTCAATTTGTGTTGTTAATTTCCTTTGCTGTTATTTGCTTTCTTTTGTCTTTCGTTATCACACAATACAGAGTCGAGAATTTCATTTACAAACGTGTAAAGAAAATCTATGACGACCTAACACTTCTTGAATCCAAATCATTTACTAAAGAGCAGATCACCACAGACATGAGTACCCTTACTGAGGAAATAGATAAATATGCCAGAGACAAGAAGTTGGAAATAGAAACACTTAAGGTAAGGGAGCAATATCGAAAGGAATTCATGGGCAATGTGTCCCATGAATTGAAAACCCCATTGTTTACTGTTCAGGGGTATATCGAAACGCTTTTGGATGGCGCAATAAAAGACGATAAGATAAACAAGAAATATCTTCAAAGAGCCAACAAGGGCGTCGAACGTCTTACCTACATTATTCGAGACTTAGATATGATCACCAAGCTTGAAACTGGGGATCTAATTCTAAATATCGAAGAATTCGACATCGTTGAGCTCGTTAGAACAGTCTTTGAGCTTCTTGAAATGAAAGCCGCCAAAAAGAAAATAAAATTGATTTTCGATACGGATTATCCAAAACCAATTTTAGTAAGAGCAGATAAGGAACGAATTGAACAGGTCTTGTCCAATCTTATTGTCAATTCAATTAAATATGGTGTAGAAAAGGGAATTACCGAAGTGAGCATCGAAAACCTTATCAAGAATAAGG
>JABDMQ010000242.1 GCA_013001365.1 Flavobacteriaceae bacterium | reverse complement strand
GAGCATTCGTAAATGACACGCCAGTAAACTTAGATAGTCTTTCAGTTCTAGGGGAACAACTCATCGATATACATTCACAACACCAAACCTTGGAGCTTGCTAATAACGCATTTCAGTTTCAGGTAATTGATGCCTTGGCAGGAAATACAGCGACATTAGAAACGTACCAATCTCACTTATCGGAATATAAAGCAGCTAAACAAGAACTAGATGATTTATTGCAATTGCAATCCGATTCACTGAAAGAACAGGACTATAATGCCTTTTTGTTGAATGAATTGGTGGAAGTTAATCTGGTAGATGGCGAACAAGAGAAATTAGAAGAGGAGTACGAAGCTTTGAATAATGTTGAAGAGATAAGGGAGCAATTGGCCAGCAGCCATCAGATAATGTCAAATGAGCAATCAGGTATTCTGAGCCTATTACTGGAACTGAAACAACAGCTTCAAAAACTGAGCGAATATGGTTCAGCATATTCAGATATTTTCAAAAGAACGGAAAGTAGTTTTATAGAATTGAAGGACATCTTTTCTGAAATTGAAGCACAGCAAGAGTCTATCATTGCTGATCCCAACCGACTGGAAACGGTAAATACAAAATTACAACAGATCCATTCCTTGCTTCAGAAGCATCAAGTTGGGGATATCAAGGAATTGCTCAGTATTCAGCAAGAACTAACCGAAAAAGTTGAGGTCACCGAGCAATTGGATGATAGGATCGAGACTATTAATAAGACCATCTCCAGCTTAGAATCAAAATTAAAAACACTTGGAAGGAAACTCACCAAGAGCAGGGAAGAGGCCATACCACAATTAACAACACAACTGGAAAGTATCCTCAAGGACCTGGGAATGCCAGACGCACGATTCGATATTTCCATCTCACAAAAGGATTTGTTTTTCTCAAACGGAATGGACGAATTGAATTTCCTCTTTTCGGCCAATAAAGGAGGCAATTTCAACGAACTCAAGAAAGCTGCATCAGGAGGTGAATTATCAAGGATTATGCTGGCCATAAAGTCCATTCTTTCTAAATACATCAATCTCCCGACCATCATGTTCGATGAGATCGATACAGGTGTGTCTGGAGAAATATCCAATCAAATGGCCAATATCATGCAGAAAATGAGCAAAAGCATGCAGGTGTTCACCATAACACATTTGCCACAAATTGCTGCTAAAGGCGATACACATTTCAAGGTGTACAAAGAGGTCAAGGACAACCTGACGACCACCGAAATGAAAAAGCTAGGGGAGGAAGAGCGTATCGTAGAGATAGCTCAAATGTTGGGAGGAAAACAAGTAACGGATTCTGCTGTGGCGCATGCCAAACAGTTACTTAATTAATGCTATATTTGATTAACTAATAATCACAAACAGATCAACTAATCATCTAAGACTATGTCGTACAATTTACTCAAGGGAAAACGAGGAATCATTTTTGGAGCACTGGATTCTAACTCCATTGCATGGAAAACCGCCGAACGTGTTCACGAAGAAGGGGGCACCTTTGTATTGACCAATGCACCAGTGGCCATGAGAATGGGAGAGATCAATAAACTGGCCGAGAAAACTGGCTCGGAAATCATTCCTGCAGATGCCACTTCCGAAGAAGACCTACAGAACCTTGTAGAGAAATCCATGGAGATCCTTGGAGGAAAATTGGATTTCGTTTTGCATTCCATTGGCATGTCGATAAACGTGAGAAAGGGTAGGGCCTATACAGACCAAAAGTACGATTGGACCCAAAAGGGAACAGATGTCTCAGCCATGTCATTCCATAAGGTCATGCAGACCTTGTATAAGGCCGATGCCATGAACGAATGGGGAAGCATTGTGGCCTTGACCTATATGGCAGCACAACGTGTCTTTCCTGATTATAACGATATGGCAGATAACAAAGCATATTTAGAGAGCATTGCACGCAGTTTTGGGTATTTCTTTGGTCGTGACAAGAACGTACGTGTCAATACCATTTCGCAATCTCCAACTCCAACGACGGCTGGAAGCGGCGTAAAAGGTTTTGATGGGTTTATTGCTTATGCAGAGAAAATGTCGCCTTTAGGTAATGCAACGGCATTGGATTGCGCCAACTACACGGTAACCTTATTTAGCGACCTGACCAAACGTGTAACCTTGCAAAATCTTTTTAACGATGGCGGTTTTAGCAATATGGGTGTAAGTGATGCGGTGATGGATACGTTCATGAAGGAATAGTAAACGAATATTCAACTAGAATAGTATATCCTCACTAAGTTACTTAACGAGGTTTTTTGTTGTTTGTCGAATTCTCAGTAATAACATACTTTACACTACATATTAATATCAAAGTGTGTCGTAAATTACACATCCCCGAATTTTTCTAGCAGAAAGTTCGGGTTTTTTTATTTCATTAACTAAAACTGATCAATATGAAAAAAATTACTTTACTGTTTTGTGCATTACTGGTTTCAGCCGTAGGCTTTGCACAAACATTTCCAGGTGCTGGTGGCACTGTGCCCGATGCCTCTTGTCCAACAACAACAAATTTTGATGCAGCTGTAACGGGTGTTGGAACTTTGACTTCAGGAACATTGGAGTTGAGAGAAATAAATATAGATATTTCTCATACATGGGACAGTGACCTTGAAGTTACTTTACAAGCTCCAGATGGAACTACGACTTTATTATTATTTGATGGAGTAGGAAGCGGAGGTGATGATTTTACTGGTACTGTGATTTCTGATGATGGAGGAGATTTTACAGCAGGTTCACCACCTTTTACTGGAGATTTCGCTGCGCAAGGTGGAAGTTTGGCAACCACATTTGATGGTCTTTCGGCTGATGGTATTTGGTCATTGCTGGCCTGTGATTCGGCCGGCGGGGATGAAGGGACGATCAATTCATGGTCATTAACGTTCGGTGCACCGCCATCGTGCCCAGCACCAACTGCTTTAACAGCATCAGGTTTTACAGCAAGTTCTGCCGATATTGGTTGGACTGATTCAGCATCGTCTTGGGAATACGTGGTTCAAAATTCAGGAACAGGAGAACCAGATGGTGCTGGTACTCCGACATCAATGAACCCTATAACAGTAACTGGTTTATCAACTGGTGTAGCATATGAATTTTATGTTAGATCCAATTGCAGTGGTGATTTAAGCCCTTGGGCAGGTCCTTTTGCATTTTCGTTACCTCCGGCCAATGATGAATGCGTTAATGCAACACCATTGATTTGTGGAACTCCATTAACTGGTCAAACTACCTCAGGTGCCAATGGAGGAAGTGGCACTTCTTGTGTTGGTTCTATTGGAAATGATGTTTGGTATCAGTTGACAGGTGCTGACGAAGACGTTGAAATAACAATTAACGCATCTGTAGAAGAAGCCCAGGTGGGAATATACGAAAGTACAGACGGTTCTTGCGGTGGATTCACGTTAGGAACATGTATTGCATCCGGTGGTAGTAGTGAGAACCCTGTAGTAGTTACCTTTGCTGCTAATGCAGGGACTGAATACTTCTTAAGGGTAGGAAACTGGATTAATGGTGATCCTGGTGTTACATTTGATATATCAGCTGTTTGCACTGCATTTCCTACTTGTACACCTCCAAATACATTGACAGCTACGAGCATAACGGAAACTTCTGCAGATCTTGGTTGGACAGAAGGAGGAACAGCAACTACATGGGAATATGTAGTACAAGCACCAGGTTCTGGAGAACCAGCTGGTGCAGGAACATCAACGACTTTAAATCCAGTAAATGTCACTGGTTTAACTGGTGATACGCCTTACGAGTTTTATGTTCGTGCTGACTGTAGTGGTGATTTAAGTCCATGGGTTGGTCCATTTGAATTTGCGACGCCTTATGTTCCTGTGCCGGCAAATTGCACAACTGGAATATTTTTAGATTCTGGAGGTAATGGTGGTGATTACTCTACGAGCGAAAACATTACAACTACCATTTGCCCAGATAGTGCTGGCGATGCTGTGACAGTTGATTTCTCATTCTTTAGTGCTGAGAATAATGGTACTGGATGCTGGGATGGATTGACCATTCACGACGGACCTGATGCAACCGCACCAACAATCGATCCTCCAGGAGGAGGAACAATTTGGTGTTGGGATAGGGATGATGTTCCTGCTAGTGGATCAGGTGATCTACAGGGAATGGCAATTACCTCTCAAAGTGCTTCTGGTTGTTTGACATTTGTCTTTACCTCCGATGGATCCGTAGTTCGAGAAGGATGGGCTGCAAGTATATCCTGTAATCCTTTAAGTTTAGATGATAACGATTTTGAAGGCTTTAAGTATTTTCCTAATCCTACAACAGGTAATTTGAGTCTTAGGGCTCAAGATAACATCCAAGCGGTGTCTGTTTATAACATGATCGGGCAAGAAGTTCTAAGAGCAACACCTAATACATTAACAGATGAACTGGATATGTCTGGATTGAATACAGGTGCTTACTTCTTGAAAGTACGTATCAATGACGCTGAACAGAATTTCAGGATAATAAAGGAGTAGTTTATATTAACACAAACTAATCAACTTTCAAAAGCCACCGTAAGGTGGCTTTTGTATTTTCTTTGGTTACCTTTGCAGTCATGCAACCGTTGTCGTTTTCGTTCATAATTCCTGTATACAACAGACCTGAAGAGATCAAGGAACTTCTTGATAGTTTCTTAGGCGTTGAAGGCATAGGAGAATGTGAGATCGTCATTGTGGAGGATGGGTCTACAATGCCGTCAAAAAATGCGATTGATGCTTATAAAGACCAACTGTCCATTTCTTATTATCAGAAGGAGAATACAGGTCCTGGTGATTCGCGCAACTTTGGCATGTCAAAGTCCAAGGGCAACTATTTTGTCATCCTTGATTCCGATTGCTTATTACCGCCTGATTATCTGAAAAATGTCATTAACAGCCTTGAAGTCAATTATGTGGATTGCTATGGCGGTCCTGATGCGGCGCATACCTCGTTTTCTAATTTACAGAAGGCCATAGATTTCAGCATGACCTCATTTATTACCACAGGAGGCATAAGAGGAGGGAAACAGCAGGTGGATGAATTCCAGCCAAGGAGTTTCAATATGGGCTTGTCTAAAGCTGCTTTTGAAGCGACTGGAGGGTTTGGCAACATACATCCTGGAGAAGACCCAGATCTGTCCATACGCCTTAAGAAACTAGGCTTCAAGACCACCTTGATACCTGAGGCGTTTGTGTATCATAAACGACGCATATCATGGTCTAAAT
>JABDMQ010000024.1 GCA_013001365.1 Flavobacteriaceae bacterium | reverse complement strand
GTTTTTAACAATGGGCATTGGTCTTATTGTTACATATTTTTGTTTTGAACTGAATATTGAATACAATCTAGATCTCACCTTCTTGAGTATTGCTATAATCTTTCCATTGGTATTCACCATAAGGAGCTCTTTCAGGAGAAGGGAAAAAGCACTAGAGCACTTGAGCGAATTCAGGAGTGTCCTTAAGACACTGCAATACTTTTTCATGAGCAGTGATAAATTGACAATTGAGGAAAAGGCGGAAATCGAGAACATCTTGTTTGAAGTAAATACCAAGTCCTTAAAACATCTTGAGAATGAATTTTACGATGTACATGAACTGGATCAGACCTTGCATAAGGTAATTGAGTTCACGATTAGCAGACCGGAAACAATCCCTCGGAATTTACGCGATAAAATATTCCGGTTCATGAAGGACTTGCATGAATCCATCGAGAATGCCTATGCAATTCATGCCCATAGAACACCAATAAGCCTTAAGGCCTATTGTGAGCTATTCATATATGCGTTTCCGCTGATCTATGTACCAACGATCATATTCAGCATCCATATTTCACATTCGCAATTTATAATTTACGGATTGGTACTCTTAACGCAATTCATACTGATTTCTCTTTATAATATCCAGAATCAGTTAGAATATCCTTTTGATGATGTTGGCTTGGATGACATTAAACTTGGAAGTTTTAAGATGGATCGTTAGAAGAAGAACAGTTACCTATATTGTTCTAAATAAATTCTCTGTACTGCCTTACCCTAAAATCGAAGGTGGAAAATCTTGGGTTTTCATTCTTCAATCTCTGATATTCTTTGTTGCTTCCAATACTCCTGTTGGCAGCTCCTGAAGAAGAGGTAAGAGAGACCGTCTTGATGATTCGCGATCCGTCCAACAAAAACTGATGAATCCTTGGGGTATTGCCATTAATTAATTCCAAAGAATTATTGTATTGCTTTAAATGCCTCCTGAAGAAATATTCTGGTCCATTCATACTATTTCCACCAATGAACAATAATGTTTCAATAGATGGATATTTTCTCAGATATCCCACAAGATCGCGTAATTCTATATTTTTCATACCTAGATCGGAAGCATCTATTTTTTCACGTTGGGCACTTTCAACAATATCACAAACTCCTATTTGATGGGTAATCAAGAATGATTTTCTTTGATCAATAGCTTCCTGTGAATTATCATATCTCAAGCCTAGGTCATGGATCTTGTCAATATACAGCCATAAAGAGTTGTAGTAACTACCATAACAAAAATCAACATCTTTCTCCAATAGCTCTCCTGTAGTGAATCGCGGTGGCGGCAACGTACCAACGATCAATCTCCTTGTGTCATCCATGATGAATGGCCTATAAGGATGCTTATGAAGGAACATTTAACTTTTAGTAGTGATCAAGATAACGCCGTTGGCTCCTCGCGCTCCATATATAGCAGTTTCAGCTCCCTTAAGTACTTTAATATCTTTGACATTGATCGGTAAGATATTACCGATAGAATAAACGGGAGTGCCATCAACAATGAACAAGGGGTCTGATGTACTGTTCGGAGAATTGACTCCCCTAATTCGAACTCTATTATCGCTTGTAACATATACTCCAGGTACTCTACCTCTGATCATATCGTAAATGTTCCTGAAACTTACTATGTCCGGATATAATTCATCTGGAACAACCTTATCCACTTTCTTCACTACATAGGCATTCTCCTCGTCAGAAAAGTATATTTCTACAGGTTTGCTCTTCTTAACTCTTTTTCCTTTTCTTGTTTTCTTATTATCGATGTAAATAAAATTAATGACCTTCTCCTCAGGAATGGTCGAAGACAATAACCCATATTTATATGAGTAAACATTAATGTCCTTTGCATTTTCAGGAACTTGAACCTTATAGAATCCTTTTTTATCAGTGGTAACACCAGAATTGATAGAATCCATATAGATCAAAGCATTGGCAACCGGTTTGTTCCTGCTGTTAAAAACAGTTCCTGAAATCTCATTCTGACCAAAAGAAAAAGAAAAACAAAGCAAGAATATAGCTAGGCAAGGAAATTTTCGTGTTTTCAACATAATTTGGAGTTAATCATTATAGCTAATAAAGTTACTTAAAAAACTAGACAGGGCCTATGTAGTTAACACTTAATTAGTAGATTACTTAATCCAGAACTATATGAACTTGCCTAAGATTCATGGTTTTTGTAATTTAAGGTCTTATAACTAATAATATATGGGAAAAGGAGACAAGAAAACAAGAAGAGGTAAAATACGAATCGGAAGCTATGGTGTTTTAAGACCACGAGGAAAAAAAACGGTAGTTAACACAACTACAAAAGCGAAAGCCAAACCTAAGGCTAAAGCAAAACCCGCAGCCAAGAAAGCTACTAGAGCAAAACCAGCCGCAAAGAAAGCAACAGCCGCCAAGCCTGCAGCGAAGAAGACTACAAAAGCTAAATAGCTATCTTATAAAAACCAATTCATGGTCACCGGATAATTCCTCACTATATCCATAACCCTCGTAATTGAAGCCTTTGATGTCTTCAATTGTATTGGCGTCTGTATCTACAATATATCGGGTCATATAACCTCTTGCCAATTTAGCATAGGTCATAATGGACTTGTATTCACCATTCTTGTAATCCTTGAATGTAGCTGTAATAACGGGCACTTTAAGCGCCTTGGTGTCTATTGCCTTGAAATATTCGTTACTCGCTAGGTTAAGGAATAGCTCGTCCTCTTCTAATTCGTCATTGAGTATTTGAGTGATTTTCTTTCTCCAGAATTCATAAAGGTTCTTCTTTACGCCTACTTTCATTTTCGTGCTCATCTCCAAACGATAAGGCTGAATCAAGTCCAATGGTTTAAGTACACCATATAATCCTGAAAGGATACGAACTGTATCCTGAAGTTTCTTGATTTTCTTTTCTGGGAGTTCATAAATGTCCAAAGCCCTATAAACCTCTCCACTAAATGCATATACAGCTTGTCTTGAATTATTAGTATTAAATGGCAATGCCCAATCCTGGTTGCGTTCATAATTCAACTGACCCAAGTCTGGAGAAATGCTCATGAGCTTTGAAAGACTTCTAGCCGATTTCTTTTTGAGTAATCTATTCAAGCGTTCGGCCTCCTTTAAGAAGCATGCTTCTGTATGTAATGAAGTTGGTAATTCTTTCTCAAAATTGAGGGATTTGGCTGGCGAGAGGACTAATTTCATACTGTTATCTTTTGAATTCAAATTTACGATTTCAACACATAATAATCAACAAACACATTTTGATAATAATGATGTATCAATCAATAAAACCTATAATGGCAAAAATCCTAATTCTTATGTTTAGAATATTGTCTCCACTTCTCTATACA
>JABDMQ010000240.1 GCA_013001365.1 Flavobacteriaceae bacterium | reverse complement strand
ACAATAACTTTCATCTATTTATAATAAAAGAGCTACTCTTTGGTAGCTCTTTATATTCAATAGTATTTAGGTTCTAGAATTGCTATAATTCCAACAATCCATTGGTTTTTTTCACACCCTCAGCACTGGTTATCAAATGGTCTTTTTCAGCATCTTCAAGATCTATTTCCACAATTCTTTCAATACCATTTCGTCCTAATACCGCAGGAACTCCTATACATAGGTCATTTAGGCCATACTCACCTTCTAGAAGTGTAGAGCAAGGAAACATCTTCTTCAAATCGCAAGCTATTGCTTGAACCAAACCTGAAACTGCAGCACCGGGAGCATACCATGCAGAAGTCCCTAATAACTTTGTCAATGTGGCCCCACCTACTTTGGTATCTTCCTTGACTTGATTCAATCGTTCATTGGAAATGAACTCAGAAACAGGAACACTATTCCTTGTAGCCAATCGAGTTAACGGCACCATTCCTTTATCGCTATGACCGCCTATTACCATGCCGTCAATATCACTTATTGGCGCATCCAAGGCTTCTGCCAATCGGTATTTGAATCGTGCAGAATCTAAAGCACCACCCATACCTATAATTCGGTTTTTAGGAAGATTGGTCGTTTTATGAACCAAGTAGGTCATTGTATCCATTGGATTACTGACCACGATCATTATAGTATTTGGAGAATGTTCGATCAAGCTTGCAGAAACGGATTTTACGATTCCTGCATTGATTCCAATTAGCTCTTCACGAGTCATGCCCGGCTTACGCGGGATTCCCGAAGTAATGACACAAATATCACTATTTGCTGTTTTTGTATAATCGTTTGTGGTTCCTGTTAATTTGGTGTCGAATCCATTTAAGGAAGCGGTCTGCATCAGGTCCATTGCCTTTCCCTCAGCATAGCCTTCTTTAATGTCCAAGAGAACAACTTCACTTGCGAAGTCCTTAATAGCAATATATTCTGCACAACTTGCACCTACTGCTCCGGCACCTACTACTGTAATTTTCATTTATGTTGATTTAATATGAATTAGAATAAATTTGACGATGCAAATTTAACATTTTTAAACCAACAATTAAGACGTTTGATCTAATTCCTTATACCAAAGTTCAGTCCTACGGAAACGGTATCGAATTCGCCGATATTATAAGCTGCATTAAATCCGAAAAAGCCCAATTTAAGGGTTGTTCCAATTGTTGCTGTAATTCCTGAAGGCTTAGAATCTACTGAAAATGGATCCTTTATTTCGTCTGATGTAAGTACTCCATTTGAAACGCGATAAGTACCTAAAAGGTCTGTAGTAGAATTGCCGCTTATGTATCCCACGGCACCATAAAAATTGATTATATTCAATTTCGTACCTGCAATTAACTGGAATAACCAAGTATTCACTTCTGTATTTATGCGCTGATTTTCACCATCGACAATTCCTGTTTCCGTAAAATCAAAGCTACCATCCAAATGCGTATAAGCAACCATTCCTGAAATGGCAAATGGTAATAATCGTCGCACTGGTATCAATGAGGTAAAATCCTGTTGAATGCCAAATCCGTAGAACGATACATCTACATCGTCTGTATTGATCTTCGGGAAATAACGAGCTTTCACCTGAGTTCCTCTTAATGGAGAAAAACTGCCTTGGAGGTATGCTGATGGAATCAAACTAAGTCCTTCGGAGCCAATACCTGTTGGAAGAGTGAGTTCCACTTCTTGGTTACCAAAAATAGGATCGTCGTAGGTAACTATAACAGTTATGTCTGGATCATTAGCGCCAAGTGCTGTTGCTACCATTTTTGATGTACTACCATCCTCAAACCTTATATTTTCATAGTTAGCTGGTATGAGGTCAAAAGATTTCTTTTCATCTTTGATCAGCGAGGCATTTCCTATCAAAGATAGTTCAATACCGAATTGCTTGAATGTCGATGCATTATTGAACCAACCGCCATTCATAGCATATGCAACTCCTTCTGTGGCTGGCGCAATATAATCAGAGGTGAAATTCTGGGCATCTGAGATTCCAGCTGCCAATAGGTCGTCGATGCTTTCTTGAGCACTAAAAGTATGGGTCAAAATAAGACATGACCACAATAAGATTGATTTTTTCATGATTTCATAAGTAGGTTAAAGGCACTAAAATATTGAAAATATATTTAATCGCCTGAAAAAGAGCGGTTTTTAGGGTTAGAGATTATAATTAACCCCTAAAATAAGATTGGAATAAGACCCAAATGTTAACATGGTATTTACCGAGAACCTATCGATGCGATAGTCGACACCCAGATCGACCTTGAAATTCGTTCTGGAGGCATCCAAGGTATTCAGGGCTTGATTCAAGGTTGTCAGTACTAAATCGCCTTGACCTCCAATGGCATACTCAAAATCACTAGTTGCAAGTCCTACAGCACCAGAAATTGTGAAATCGCCAACTTCATTAGAAGCTATTAGGCTAAAGGCATAAGACTCGCCATCAACATTTACGGAATTCAAAACTCCAACAGGCAAAGTCACTGCAGTAAAAGTATCACTCACAGTGTAATTGGAGTAAGTTGCCAATCCCGCCAAACTGAAGGTGCTCTCACTCAATCCACGGATCCATTGAGAAAAATTGTGTTGTAGTCCAAAACCCAATAATTGATAGTATGTGTTCTTGATCTTGATCTTGGGTGAAAATCGCCCGATAACAGATGTCCCTGCCCATATTCCTAAAGATGCCTGAATCTGTGCATGTCTTAAATAGGATTGATCCAGTCCTTCTGGTGAATCGAACTCAAATACATCACCCTCAATTGAGCCCTCCAATACCACGGATTGGTCTCCACCTAGAGCGGTTGGTGTCAGTGCAGTTGTTTCAGAACCTTGAATCCTGATATTATTGAGTTGAGATTCATCAATTAAGAAATCAGATGACTTTTGAGGAATGAAAAGCAAGTTGCCCTGCAAAGAGACCTCTAGCTCCCATAATCCCTTTTTCTTGGCACTGGTATACCATCCTCCTGAGGATTGATAGACAGCAGCTTCTGCGGCTGGAGAAACATATTGATTCGATAGTAGGACCAAATCCCCTGCAATAGCACTAATGTCTTCAAATTGCGAAAATCCGAATAAGGGAACCAGTAAGAATGATGCAATTATCCTAGGCATCAATATTGGCATAGATAGCGTTTTTCTCAATGAATTCACGACGAGGCGGAACTTCATCGCCCATTAACATTGAAAAAATACGATCTGCCTCAGTCCCATTGTCTATTTGCACTAGTCTCATGGTCCTGAATTCAGGATTCATGGTCGTATCCCAAAGTTGCTCGGCATTCATTTCTCCGAGACCTTTGTAACGCTGAATCTTTGCACTTTCGCCAAATTCCTTGATTATTTCATCACGCTCCTCATCACTCCATGCGTATTGCTTTTTCGCCCCTTTTCTAACCAAATACAAAGGTGGAGTTGCAATATAAACGTGGCCATTCTCAATCAGTTCTTTCATGTACCTGAAGAAAAATGTCAGTATCAAGGTTGCAATGTGGCTACCATCTATATCGGCATCACACATGATCACAACCTTATGATAACGTAATTTAGAAAGGTTCAAGGCCTTACTATCCTCTTCTGTTCCAATGGTAACACCAAGTGCAGTAAAGATGTTCTTGATTTCTTCGTTCTCAAAAACTTTATGGCTCATGGCTTTCTCAACATTCAAGATCTTACCACGTAATGGCAAGATAGCTTGAAACATCCTGTCTCTACCTTGTTTTGCAGTACCACCTGCAGAATCACCCTCAACGAGGAATACTTCGCATTTTGCAGGATCCTGTTCTGAACAATCGGATAATTTACCAGGAAGACCTCCTATGCTCATGACGGTTTTTCTCTGCACCATTTCACGCGCCTTCTGTGCTGCATGACGCGCTTGAGCAGCTAATATGACCTTCTGAACAATGATCTTAGCATCGTCTGGGTGCTCTTCCAAATAATCAGTAAGCATCTCTGATACGGCTTGACTCACAGAAGCCGAAACTTCACGGTTACCAAGTTTGGTCTTGGTTTGCCCTTCGAACTGTGGCTCGGCAACCTTTACAGAAATGATAGCGGTCAATCCTTCACGGAAATCGTCACCCGAAATATCGAATTTCAATTTATCTGTCATACCTGAGGAATCTGCATATTTCTTCAAGGTATGCGTCAATCCTCTTCGGAATCCTGATAAATGGGTACCACCTTCATGGGTATTTATATTATTGACATATGAGTGAAGATTCTCGGCATAAGATGTATTGTATACCATCGCCACCTCCACAGGGACGCCATTCTTCTCGCCCTCAAATGAAATAACATCCTTCATTAATGGCTCTCTGTTACCGTCCAAGAACTTTATGAATTCTGGTAGTCCCTCTTCAGAATAGAAGGTCTCTTTCTCGAATTCGCCTTCGTCATTCTTGGTCCGTCTATCTTCCAAGGTAATAGTAATGCCTTTATTCAAATATGACAATTCTCGCAATCGACTAGCAAGCGTATCATAGTTGTATTCAAGAACTTGAGTAAAGATCGTTGGATCCGGCCTAAACGTAACTATAGTCCCTGTTTCATCAGATTTTCCTGTTGACTTTACTGGATATAACGGCTTCCCTCTTTCGTATTCTTGCTCCCAAACCTTGCCTTCTCTAAACACAGTGGCTTTAAGATGTGCCGAAAGTGCATTCACACAACTCACACCTACACCATGTAAACCCCCAGAGACTTTGTACGAGTCCTTATCGAATTTACCACCAGCTCCAATTTTGGTCATTACGACCTCCAATGCTGAAACACCTTCTTTTTTATGCAATCCAACCGGAATACCTCGACCATTATCTGTCGTCGTGATCGAATTATCTTCGTTAATAATGACACCGATCACATCACAATGACCAGCTAGAGCCTCGTCAATGGAATTGTCCACCACTTCGTATACCAAATGATGCAATCCTCGAGTACCAACATCACCGATATACATGGAAGGACGCATACGCACATGTTCCATTCCTTCCAACGCCTGAATACTATCCGCTGAGTATTGATTTTTCTTGTTTTCTTCGCTCATATATTTAGTTCAAATTATTGTCAGTTTTTCATAAAAAAAATGATACTACTCTAGTATCATTCCCCTTACTTACAAATATACGGAAAACGCCTGATTTTATTGTTATTTCGAGCGTTTCAAAAGCACTAAGTTATTAACAAATCGTTGTGGAAAAACATAGGTTTTTTTGACCTCTGAAAATGTTGCATTAAGATCGCTAAGAATAGCTTGGATTCTCATCAAAAAAAGACCAGCTTATAACTGGTCTTTTTTGAGTATGATATTGATCTTAAAATGCATCTATTGTTCTTAATATGCATCGTCATGAACTTGAGCCACTGCCCTTCCGGAAGGGTCATTCATGTTCTTGAAGGCTTCATCCCACTCTAAGGCTATCTTAGTACTGCACGCCACACTAGGCTCCTGTGGAACACATAAAGCCGCGGCATCGCTTGGAAAATGCGATTCGAATATGGAGCGATAATAAAACTCTTCCTTGTTTTGTGGTGTCTGTATTGGATATCTGAAATGCGCATTTGCCATTTGCTCATCACTTATTTCGCTTTCTACAAGGTCTTTAAGGGTATCTATCCAACTGTAGCCAACGCCGTCTGAGAATTGCTCTTTTTGCCTCCAGGCGACACTTTCGGGTAACATATCTTCAAATGCCTTACGGACTACCCATTTCTCCATACGTTCACCGTTGATCATTTTATCTTCAGGATTGATTCGCATTGCAACATCCATGAATTCCTTGTCCAAGAACGGCACTCTTCCTTCGATACCCCAAGCAGCAAGGCTTTTGTTAGCTCTCAAACAATCGTACATATGCAGCTTATCAAGCTTCCTTACGGTTTCTTCATGAAACTCCTTGGCGTTTGGTGCCTTATGAAAATACAAGTAACCGCCAAAGATCTCGTCGGCACCTTCACCCGATAATACCATCTTTATTCCCATGGACTTGATCACCCTTGCCATTAAGTACATTGGTGTGCTCGCCCTAATGGTGGTGATATCATAGGTTTCAAGATTATAGATTACGTCTTTAATAGCGTCCAATCCCTCTTGAATGGTAAATTTTATCTCATGATGAATGGTACCAATATGTTCTGCTACTTTCTGGGCTGCTGCTAAATCCGGTGAACCTTCCAGCCCTACGGAGAAAGAGTGTAACTGCGGCCACCAAGCTTCTGTCTTATCATCGGATTCGATACGACGTTGAGCATATTTCTTTGCAATGGCAGAGGTTACCGAAGAATCCAATCCACCCGATAATAACACACCATAAGGCACATCACTCATTAATTGTCTGTGAACTGCATCTTCCAATGCCTGACGGATTTCAGCAATTGAGGTCTCGTTATCCTTCACAGCCTCAAATTCCGTCCAATCCCTTTTGTACCATTTAACGAACTTTCCATCCTTGCTGGACATATAGTGTCCTGGTGGGAATAATTCGATCTTCGAGCAAACGCCTTCCAATGCTTTTAATTCGGAAGCCACATAAAAGGTGCCATTCTGGTCCCATCCTATATATAGCGGTATGATGCCCATATGGTCTCTAGCAACGAAATACTCGTCTTTGTCTACATCGTAAAGAGCAAAGCCGAAAATACCATTCATCTCATCCACGAAATCATGTCCCTTTTCCTTATAAAGCGCTAATATGACTTCGCAATCAGATTGGGTCTGGAAATTATACTTACCCTCAAATTGCTTTCTTAATTCCCTGTGGTTATAAATCTCACCATTGGCCGCAAGGACCAATTTCTTGTCTTCACTGAATAATGGTTGTTTTCCTGAAGCTGGATCGACAATTGCCAAACGCTCATGAGCCAATATTGCTTTGTCATTACTGTAAATGCCACTCCAATCCGGTCCACGATGTCTAACTTTCTTGGACATCTCCAATAACTGAGGTCTTAATTTCTCAGAGGTTTCCTTTAGGTCAAATGCACATACGATTCCGCACATAGTATTTCATTGTTTAAATTAGAATACAAATATTCACTTTAATTTAATATTTATAAACATATATTAGTATTTAACTTACTATTTATAACCTTAAATGTATTTATTGTATAAATAGTTAAACATAATCCTACAATTGGTCGAACTTTATAATAGTTGTAAAGTTTAACATGAATTTTCGACTTTTAAGAAATCGATTGAATAATTTTAACTTCAAACAAAAACACACATCATGAAGAAATCACTATTATCTGTATTTGCGCTATCAATGTTCTTAATGGCAAGTACGACAATGACCGCTCAGAAATTCTCTGGACTGGATAAAAGTCCTTTGGACATTGCTTATATGAAAGCCGACCGAAACAGTCCGCCAGTAGTTAAAGTAATTTACAGTCGACCTCAATTAAAGGGCCGCTCTTTAAGTTCATTAGCGCCAAATGGCGAGGTTTGGAGAACTGGTGCCAATGAGGCTACAGAAATCATATTTTATCAAGACACCAAAGTAGGTGGTGAAATGGTCAAGGCCGGTACTTATTCCCTATTCACTGTTCCTGGTGAGAAACAATGGAAAGTCATCTTGAATTCCGACCGCGATGGCTGGGGATCGTATGGCTACAAGGAATCCAATAACGTAGCTGAATTCATGGTCGATGTTAAAAGCGATTCGAAGGAATTAGAGGCCTTTTCTATTGCATTCGATAGCAATGGAATGCATATGGGCTGGGGAACTTTAAGGGTTATGGTTCCTATAGAGATGAGATAAGATATTCGGCTATAGAATAAATATAGAACCCAGCATTAGCTGGGTTTTTTTATGGGATATTCAGGTATTTGTGCGTCTGCAAGGAGACTTTCCACTTCGGATTTTTCATCACATAATCAACGATTTCAGGAATCACCTTCTCTCGCTTACTCCATTCAGGTTGCAAATACAGAAT
>JABDMQ010000225.1 GCA_013001365.1 Flavobacteriaceae bacterium | reverse complement strand
CCGTTATCATTATTGGATATACTGAATCTAACGAAATTTAAGATGTTGATTTAGATAATCCAGAAATGTTAGTAGAATTACCAGAACTAACATCTGGAGATGCAGATTAATCAAATTATCTCGCTGTAGGCGCATCTTTTACAGCAGGATTTACTGATCAGGCGTTATTCATTGCTGCTCAGGAGAATTCCTTTCCGAATTTCTTGGCGCAACAATTCGCCAAAGTTGGAGGAGGTAACTTTGTTCAGCCTTTAATGAATGATAATAATGGAGGTCTTCTTTTTATGGGAACACCGATTCAATCTCCAAGATTCTTTTTTGATGGAGCTGGACCAGCGACGTTACCGGCTTCGCCGACTACTGAAGTAACTAATGTACTTTCAGGATCTTTTAATAACATGGGTATTCCTGGGGCAAAGAGCTTTCATTTTCTTGCAAACGGATACGGTAGTTTAGCAGGTGTGCCAATTCAAGCAGCTAATCCTTACTTTGCCAGAATGGCGTCTAATTCAAATGCCTCGATACTAGAAGATGCATTGGCTCAAGGACCTACGTTCTTTACCTTATCAGAAGTAGGTGGAAACGATGTTTTAGGTTATGCTTTATCCGGTGGCACTGGAATGGATCAAACAGGAAATCCTAACGCTATGAGCTATGGCCCTGCCGATATAACAGACCCAGGATTATTTGGACAGGTATTCGGAGGATTAGTGGCTGCTATGACACAGAATGGTGCCAAAGGGGTTGTAACGACTGTGCCAGATATTACAAGTCTTGCTAATTTCACGACAATTCCTCATGACCCATTGGATCCTACGAATCCGAGTTTTGGACCACTGATTCCAACCTTGAATGGTATTTTCGGTCAGTTGAATTTGGTCTATGCATTCTTGGAAAGTCAAGGAGTGCCTAATGCTACAGAGCGTTCCATTGTTTTTGCAGAAGATGCAGCAAGTGCTGTTGTTATCAAGGATGAGAGTCTAGCTGATCTTGCTGCTAATATTACAGGTGTGTTTTTGGCAAATCCAGCGTTTCCTTTCTTTGTGGAGTCTCTAGGATTACCTGCTGCTGCTGCCCCTTTGGTTGCAGATCTTTTGGGTACGACATATGGTCAAACAAGACAAGCAACTTCAGATGATCTTTTATTGCTTGCTAGCTTACCAGTTATTGGCACAGTTAATGAAGCCGCTGTCGGAGCGCTCTTAGGTCAGAACATACCACTAGAGGTTGCTGGACAGTTTTCTGTGGAAGGCATAACATTGCCGTTAGCGGATCAATGGGTATTGTTACCAAGTGAACAGGCAGAGATTGCAGCGGCAACAAGTGCTTATAACGCAACTATTGAATCTGTTGCAAATTCAAATCCTAATGTAGCTTTAGCAGATCTCAGAGCTGTCCTTGAACAAGCAGCAACATCGGGCTATTCTTACGATGATTATACCATGACCACAGACCTGGTCTTTGGAGGACTGATAAGCCTTGACGGTGTGCATCTGACGGCTAGAGGCTACGGATTGATGGCGAGGGAATTCTTATCAGCCATAGATGGTGCCTTTGGTTCAAACTTTATTGAAGCAGGAGCAACTCCAGATGCTGGAGACCTGCCTACAAATTACCCGCCAGGCATCTAAAAAACAGAACTTATACAATGAATATAAACCCAGAGAATTCAACTCTGGGTTTTGTTTTTTATTTCGAATTTCCTTGAACTGAGAATCCAAGATTTTTTGATGGATTTTCTATTCCTTTTTTAATTAAATAATATATCTTTGCAGCGCGAAAAACGAGCTTTTTTCGCATTAAAAATAGTCTTGAAAAAATAAACATATAAGTAATGTCAAAAGTTACAGGTAAAGTTGCACAGATCGTTGGACCGGTAATCGATGTAGAATTCGGAGCAGGAGCAGAGCTTCCAAGAATATATGATTCCTTGGAAATCAAAAGAAAAGATGGTTCAATTCTGGTCCTCGAGGTACAATCTCACGTTGGTGAAGATACAGTTAGGACCATTGCGATGGATTCTTCTGATGGTTTGAGCAGAGGTGAAGAAGTAGTTGCAACTGGAGCACCGATACAGATGCCAATTGGAGAAGACGTTTATGGAAGATTGTTCAATGTTATCGGTGATGCGATCGATGGGCTTGGAGATCTGCCAAAAGCAGGCAAGGAGGGACTTCCTATACACAGGGAGGCCCCAAAATTCGAAGACCTTTCAACTTCTACCGAAGTACTTTTTACAGGAATTAAGGTAATCGACCTTATCGAGCCTTATGCTAAGGGTGGAAAGATCGGTTTGTTTGGTGGTGCAGGAGTTGGTAAGACAGTACTTATTCAAGAGTTGATCAACAATATTGCGAAAGGACATGGTGGACTTTCGGTATTTGCTGGAGTCGGTGAAAGAACTCGTGAAGGAAACGATTTACTTCGTGAGATGTTGGAATCAGGCATTATTAAATATGGTGATGATTTCATGCACTCGATGGAAGAAGGCGGATGGGACCTTAAGAAGGTCGACAAGAAAGTAATGAAAGAATCTAAAGCGACATTTGTGTTCGGTCAGATGAACGAACCTCCAGGTGCTCGAGCTCGAGTGGCCTTGTCAGGTTTGACCATTGCAGAGT
>JABDMQ010000214.1 GCA_013001365.1 Flavobacteriaceae bacterium | reverse complement strand
TAGGTCTTTATAAATCTGTTGATGAAGGAGCGACATGGACAGAATTGGATATGCCATTAACCGCTAACGGAAATAAGCATGAACCTAATGATATTGAGATCGGTGCTGACGGCGAAATTTGGGTAGCAACAACAGGAAGTTCTATCTATGGTGATGGTGGCGGCAGGATTTTCTCGTCAACAGATGGAGTTAGTTTTACGGATGCTTTTACGGTTTCGGGAGCAAATAGAACCCAAATTGCTGTATCTTCTCAAGATGCTGATGTAATTTATATCCTTGCTCAAATAAGTGGCGGAGTGACCATGCAAGTAACCACTGATGGTTTTGCAACAGGAACAACGAACATGTCACTTCCTAATGATGCTGATACTGGAATTTCAGCAGATGACTTTACGCGTGGCCAAGCATTTTACGATCTTTTACTAGAGGTCGACCCGACAGATGATCAAAAACTATATGCTGGAGGAATTGACCTATTTAAATCTGAGAACGCTGGAACGGGGTGGGATCAATTCTCACACTGGTATGGTGGCTTTGGATTTCAGTATGTGCATGCTGACCAACATGGTATGGCCTTTGCCAATGGTGACCCTAATACAGTCATTTTTGGAAACGATGGAGGCGTATTCTATTCCAGCAATGGTGGTACCAGCACGGTTGAGCGTAATAAAGGATTCGTAACCTCGCAATTCTATACGGTTGGCGTTGCGCCAACTACGGCATTTGGCGGAGCGGATTATTTTGTTGGTGGCTTGCAAGACAATGGGACCCAATTATTTGAAGATGCAGATCCTGGGATTGATAGTTCAGTTCAGGCATATGGTGGCGATGGTGCCTACAGTTTTTTCGATCAAGATGGTACCGATCAGTATTTCATAAGGAATTATGTTTACAATAGCGGAATAAACCTTTATGATCTGGCTACAAACACCAATGTGACCATAAATAATGAGAATGCAAGTAATGGATCTTTTATAAATCCTCAAGCATTGGATTCTAACCTTGATATCTTGTATTCAAATTACTCATCAGCTGCAGGATCGATCATAAGAAGGTATTCAGGTATAAAACCTGGTCAATCTTTAGAAGGCACGAATTTAACAGATGCTTCCTTGGTAAGCAGACCAACGGCATTCACGGTTTCACCATATACGACGACCTCTTCAACTGTTCTAGTAGGAACTTTGCTCGGGGATATCCTGAAATTGGAAAATGCAGAAGCAACACCGACATGGACCAATATTGAAACGGATAATGTGATCGTAGGTAGTATCTCGGACGTTGAATTCGGAGCTTCAGAAAATATCATTTTCGCAACGGTTCATAATTACGGCGTAGAAAGCATATGGTATACTGAAGATGGAGGGACAACCTGGTCAGGTAAGGAAGGTGATCTTCCGGATATGCCAGTAAAATCAATTTTGCAAAGCCCTCTTATACCAAATGAGGTCATTGTAGGTACGGAATTAGGAGTTTGGTATACCGCCAATTTCCTGGCAGCAAGCCCAAATTGGCTTCCTGCTTATAATGGCATGAGCAATGCGAAGGTAATGGATATGGACCTAAGAGACGACAACGCTGTTTATGCTGCGACTTACGGAAGAGGGATCTTTTCAGGTAAATTTGAGCTTGATGCCAATGGTGATGAGGATGGAGATGGTGTATTGAACGGTGTAGATAATTGTGTTAACACCGCGAATGCAGATCAAGCTGATGCAGATGGAAATGGAATTGGAGATGTCTGTCAGGATACTGACAATGACTCTGTGCTGGACATCAATGATAATTGCCCAGACAATGCGAATACCAACCAAGCAGATGCAGATGGGAATGGAATAGGTGATGCGTGTCAGGACACCGATGGAGATACGATTCTGGATATAGACGATAATTGTATCGATGTGGCAAATACGGACCAACAAGATACCAATGGTAACGGAAGTGGTGATATTTGTGATACGAGCTATGCTGAACCAAATAACATTACATTGGAAGTCATTTCTGAATCATGTGAGGGTCAGGACAATGGTAAGATCAATGTAAATGTAAATGAAACATTTGTTACCTATACTGCTACTGTAACGGGTACAGGTGTCGATTTAACTGAAGCCATTACCACCAATACCTATGGTTTCACAGACTTACCTGTTGGACCATACACGGTCTGTGTTTCAGTAGATGGTCGCGATTACGAGCAGTGTTTCGAGATAAACATAGATGAATCAGAATCCCTCGATGGTGTCTTTGGCTTGGCCAATGATGGTGAAGATGATGGCGAAGTTGAAGTGACCTCCGTAAACATCAATTCTGGTACACCACCGTTCACGGTTACTTTCAGGGATGAAGTTATTCGAGTTTCAAGCGAAAGCTCTTTTGAAGTAGAAACATCTGGACCAGGTTTATTGGAAGTAAGATCGGCCAAGGCATGTGAAGGTATCATGAGCAGATTTGTTGAAGGCAGCAATTACTTAAGATTGACTGCTAGTCCAAACCCTGTTATTAATGACTTGAAGATCAGCTTCCCAAGCATTGAATACAGAGAGGTGCCAGTTCAAATTTATGACGTAACTGGAAAGATCGTAATGAGTGGTAATGTGGAAGTGCAAAACTCCAATTATATCACATTACCTTTCCAGAGCTTTAAGAACGGGCTTTACTTCATCAGGGTGGATCTTAACAAGCTGGAAGTCCTAAAAATCATCAAAAAATAAAACCATGATAAAAGAGATAAGAATTCTAACAGCAATATTTGCAATATCCATATTGGGGGCTTGTAGTAGCGGAGGCGGTGATGATACACCTGCTCCAACACCGCCACCGGACCCACCAAATACAAATCCGACGGCAGTGTCTCAATTGGTTTACCCTACTTCGGACCTTTTATGCATAGACAACACCATTACTTTCGAATGGAGTGCGTCTACAGATGCTGACGGAGATCCAATTACGTACAGACTGAAAATAGCCACAGACCGGAATATGACCAATATCGTTGATGAGCGTACGGTGTCATCAACTACCGCTACTGTGACATTGGATAGAGGCGTTGCACATTATTGGCAAGTAATTGCAAGAGATAATCAAGGAGGTGAGTCTGCTCCTTCAACTACCTTTGCATTCTATACAGAAGGTGATGGCACATCCAATCACGCCCCTTTTACTGCGGCTCTGAATGCGCCTGCAGACGAAAGCATGGTAGACGCAGGGACAGTTACCCTGGATTGGACAGGTGGAGATACAGATACTGGAGATACGTTGACCTATGAATTGTTTTTTGGAGAGTCGATGGACCCTCCATCCTTCCAAACGGATATAACAGATGAGAATTTTGACGTAACGGTCACTTCAGGATTGACCTATTATTGGCGAGTTGATACGACCGATGATTCTGGTCTAAAGACTATAGGTCAGGAATGGACTTTTACTGTTAATTAAGATAAGAATATATATAACTATTATGGTTCAAAAATAGGCTGGAATTCCAGCCTATTTTTTTATATCACTATAGTTCTTTTACCTAATTAGGAGTGATTGTTAACACTATTTATTTGAATAATTGACTTAATTTTATTTGAATAATTGACTTAATTAAGGTAAATTTTACCACCAAATTCGCACTTATGAAAAAGCCTCTACTTTCTGCATTATCCGTTTCGGCCGTTTTGTTGGTAGGCATTTTTTGGATCCAAGGACGACAAGAAACTAAAGAAGATCTTAAGGATTCGCAACCCTTAGTAGAAAAAAAAGTCTATAATCCAACACAAGAAGGCAAGAAAAAATCACCTGAAGAGCGTGCTCTTTTTGATGAAGCAAGAATTCATTACGAATATCTAAGACAGGTCAACCCACATACTGGTAGAATTCCATATGAAGACAAACAGATTGAAATTGAACTTTCCAAGGAAATTGCGCAACAGCCATTAGCCAATAGAGGTGTTAATCTAAGCTATATTTCAAGAGGACCATCAAATTTGGGAGGTAGGACAAGAGCAATTGCAGTAGATATATCAGATGCTACAGGCAATACTATTTTGGCAGGTGGCGTAAGCGGAGGTCTTTATAGAACAACGAACAAAGGGGCAAGTTGGACCAGAGTATCACCTTTGGACGAAATCCCCAGCATAACAGCAATTGCTCAAGATCCTCGAACCGGGTTTCAAGATACTTGGTATTATGGCACTGGTGAGATATTGAGTGGCAGTGCAGGATTGAATGGGACACCTTATTTAGGGCAAGGTGTTTGGAAGTCTACAGATGGCGGACTCACATGGACTCAAATAGCAGGAACGTCTTCAACTCAGGGAGTATTTGACAGTGTTTTCGATTTAATTGCAAATCTCACAGTGAACCCAGTAAGTGGAGATTTATTTGTTGCTGGAGTTGGATCGATAAGTAGGTATGATGGGACCTCATGGACCACTGAACTTACCGAATCAGGATTGAATTCATTGGAAATCACGGATATAGTTACCACTGATTCTGGCAGAATATATGCAGCATTTAGCGGGAATAGCTCAGCGGCAAATGAAGGCGTTTGGACCTCGCCTAACGGTATGGCCCCTTGGACTAGGATTGCCCAATTATCTGGCACTACTACACCAACTGGATGGGAAGCTACTGGACGCATTGTACTAGGCTTGGCACCTTCTAATCAAGATATTTTATATGCCTTTTATGATAATGGTAAGACTAACACGGATGCAGCTCCTGTCATTGAGGCCGATCTCTGGCAATGGAACCAAGGAACAACAACATGGACCAATTATTCAAGCAAATTGCCGGATGAGCCGGATGACCCTTATAATCCGACAACAGGTTCAGGGGCTAGTGCTTCAAACGATCCATTATCTATATTTAGGGGTTATGATATGGTTGTAAATGTTAAGCCAGACGACCAACATTTTGTGGTAATTGGTGGAACCAATGCCTACAAAATTGAAGATATAACTACTGACGTTATGTTTTCAAGAATAGGTGGATATGCAAGCCCGGATGGTTATGCATCGTATGATGTGGGCGATACGCACCATCCTGATATTCATGCCTTAGTGTTCAACCCATTCAATACATCTGAAATGTATTCTGGGTCAGATGGTGGGATTCATATCACGAATAACATTAATGCAGCCAGTGTGGCGTGGTCCAATCTCAACAATAATTTCCAGACTTACCAGTATTATCATGTTGGTATTGATCCAATGACAGGTAGTGATGGAATTATCGGAGGATCTCAGGATAATGGAACATCCGTTGGAGGTACGATTTTTGGACTTGCAGGACCGACAGAAATGTTCTCTTACGCTGGGGGTGATGGTGTTGCTGCGGAAATTTCTCGAGATGATGCTTGCGTTCCATTTTTCTTTGGATTTCAAAATGGATTTGCATATCGGGAATGCTCTACAACCGGCTTCACTCAGATTAATCCGTCTGGAGCGGCAAGCGAGTTCGTAACCTATTTCCATTTAGACCCTGATAATAATAATGCCTTGTATTATGCAGGTAGGAATACTTTATATCGTACAACTAATTCAACCAATGTCACTGCTACGGTATTACCAACAGCTGGTGCATTATGGACAAATATGGGTAATACAGGATCGATAGGTACGGGCTATACAGATTGGTTCCAGAGGTTTGCTACTACAAGAGGAACATATACAACATCCAGCTATTTGTTAATGGGAGGTGATGCAGGTGGTATATTTCGATTGGACAACCCTCAAAATGCAACTGACATTAGCTCTGCTATCGATATAACACCTCCAACGGCTTCAACATCATATCCAACAATTTGTAGTGGTTTGGCCATCCATCCTACCAATCCGGATATAGTCATGGTTACCTATGCCAATTATGGTGTCAATAGTATTTATATTACGAATAATGCTACTGCTGCAATACCCGATTGGACATTGGTCGAACAGAACTTGGCTACATTTTCCATTAGATCGGCAGCCATTGTCGAGGCCAACGGAAAAACTTTGTATTTGGTTGGAACAGCAAGAGGACTTTATGCCAATACGGATCCACTGAACAATAATTGGACGATCGAGGCACCAAACCAGATCGGATTTGCATTGATAAGCTCCTTAAGATATCGACCTTCTGATAATAAACTATTGATCGGCACCCATGGAAATGGGATGTTCATGGCAACCGTTAATGAAACTCTCTCTGTAGAGTCGGTTGATGGAAAAGGTATTTTAAAACTGTACCCTAATCCAGCGTCCACTGTCATTAATTTCAATCTTGAAAGCGCAATTGATAGGGCTAATTATGCCATTTATGACCTCATGGGAAGAAGTGTTCAGAAAGGTGTTTTGTCGGTTACGGAATCCAGGATCAATGTTGAAGGATTGAATTCTGGGGTTTATTTGGTCGAGTTGTTTTCTGGGAATATGAAATCGACAGGTAAATTCGTAAAAGAGTGATTTATACAAAATGTATTTTAATCGGATATATTTGCATTTTATCGATTATTGTATTACATTCGTCACGAACTAAAAGATTAGAACTGTAAATGTTTCGTACTTATGTTGCTAATTATGAGCTTTATAAATTACAAAACCCAAATTAAGACCCTTACAAAATGAAAAAAAACCTACTTTTTGCTCTTAGTGTTTTTGCTTTAACCGTTTCTGGATTATTGGTATTTTGTGAAACTTCAGACAATAAAAATGAAGACACAATCGAGAATCATCAATCGATTCAGGTTGAGGATGAGGAAGCAATTGCAGAATTAAGATAATAGACCACTCAAGGTCTTTGCAAGATCATTCGGAGCCAATCCAACAGATTCAAATAATTCTTCTGTATTTCCATGTTCAATGAATTGGTCTGGTATTCCTAGATTAACCATCTTATTTTTATAGTTATTCGATGCGGCAAATTCTAATATTGCAGAGCCGAAACCTCCTTTTATACAACCATCTTCTATAGTGACAATAATAGGGTATTCCTGGAATATTTCATGTAGCAATATCTCATCAAGGGGTTTAACGAATCTCATATCGAAATAGGATGACTTTTCAATATACTCTTCAGGTAGCAAAGAAAATGCCTTTTCAACAGCACTAATGATTGCTCCTATTGACAAGACTGCCAATTCTTTGCCATTTTTAACGAACTTTCCTGCTTTCCCAATTTCAATTTTTGAGAATGGCTTCTTCCAATCAAGAATTTGCCCTCTTCCTCTAGGATAACGAATGGCAATGGGCTGGTTCAATCCAAGCTGAGATGTATAGAGTATATTCCTTAATTCAATTACATTACTTGGTGCACATATAATTAAATTCGGGATGCAGCGTAGAAAACTTATATCGAAAACCCCATGATGCGTAGCGCCATCTTCTCCGACCAATCCGGATCGGTCCAGGCAGAAAATAACGGGTAGTTTCTGTAGAGCTACATCGTGGATTACCTGATCATAGGCTCTTTGTAAAAAAGTCGAATAAATATTGCAAAAGGGAATCAGTCCTTGGGTTGCCATCCCAGCAGCTAATGTAACGGCATGTTGTTCTGCAATTCCAACATCAAAAGCACGATTCGGCATTTCGTTCATCATGAAAGTCAATGAGCTTCCAGTTGGCATTGCTGGAGTAATACCGACAATGTTCTTGTTCTTACGAGCAAGTTCTACAATGGTCAGCCCAAAAACATCTTGGTATTTAGGTGGCTGTGCCTTATTTGATCCTGCTGCCAATTCTCCTGTAACGGCATCGAACCGACCTGGGGCATGATACTTTACTTGATCTTCTTCAGCTTGTTTCAGTCCTTTTCCTTTAGTTGTGGTTACATGCAATAGTTTAGGCCCTTTTACCGATTTAAGCCTTTCGCATTCTTTTACCAAGGATTTTAGGTCGTGACCATCAATTGGCCCCGAATAATTAAAATTCAATGCTTCAAAAATATTGTCCTGCTCCTGAATACCTTTCTTGACATTGGTCAAGTACTTTTTCAAAGCACCGACACTTGGATCGATTCCAATAGCATTATCGTTTAGGATAATAAGCAGATTGGCATTGGTGACACCAGCATGATTAAGTCCTTCAAATGCCATTCCACCAGCAATGGAGGCATCTCCAATGACGGCAATATGATGCTTTTTTTCACCTTTGATCATAGAAGCAATGGCCATGCCCAATGCTGCAGAAATAGATGTGGAGGCATGCCCAACACCAAAGGTATCATATACGCTTTCAGCTCGCTTAGGAAAGCCACTTATACCACCAAATTGTCTGTTGGTATGGAACTCATTTTTTCTTCCTGTCAGGATCTTATGACCATATGCTTGATGTCCAACGTCCCAAATCAAGAGGTCTTCCGGTGTATTGAATACATAATGCAAGGCAATGGTCAATTCAACAACACCGAGACTGGCACCAAGATGTCCTTCTTTTGTTGCTACGATATTTATGATGAATTTACGTAGTTCTTGCGCAAGTTCTGATAATTCTTCAGCTTTGAGTTTTCTCAAATCCGCAGGACTGTTGATGTTTTCTAGCAAATTCGTCATAGGAAAACAAATTTACGAGTTGAAATTGTATTTTTGAGGTCATTGCATTAAAATAAGTTTATTAAAAAGTGTCGGTATATGGTCAATCCCTTTGACGAAAGATATTTTATGAAGAAAGCTATACAAGAAGCTGAGATAGCCTACGGGAAAGGTGAAGTCCCAGTTGGGGCTGTCATTGCCATAGACAATAGAATTATCGCACGAGCGCATAACTTGACGGAAACACTTAATGATGTTACTGCTCATGCCGAAATGCAGGCCATAACCGCAGCAGCCAATTTCTTAGGAGGAAAGTATCTTGATAATTGTACGCTTTATGTTACTTTAGAACCATGCCAAATGTGTGCAGGCGCCTTGTACTGGAGCCAAATAAGCAGGATTGTGTTTGGTGCTAGAGATGAAGAAAGAGGCTTTATTGGTCTTGAGACCAAGCTGCACCCTAAGACTAAAATGCAAGGTGGTATTATGGCAGATGAAGCTGCAAAGCTCCTTAAAAAGTTCTTTATTGAAAAGAGGAATCTTAACTAGTACAAAAAAACGCACTACCAATGGCAGTGCGTTATAGCAATCAATAAATTAAAAATATCTTAGTCGATCACTTGGACTTGCCCAGCGACCTTTCCTTTTCTTCCTTCTTCTTCTACGTATTCTACTTTATCGCCATCGCGTAATTCAACACCGTTAAGTGCTGAAACATGTACGAAGATATCTTGTCCTGTCTCTTCGTTGGTAATGAATCCAAATCCTTTAGACTCATTGAAAAATTTAACTGTACCAGTCATAATTGAATAAAAAATAAAAATTAAAGTACAAAAGTAGTTTAAATATTTAAAAAATGCGATAAATCATATGATTATTAAGGTATTACTGCATCCTTTAAGTTTACAGATCATTATTCTTTCGCATTTTATCAATGTTCTCCTTTGTTAACATATAGTCCTGAAGTTTCCTGTCCTTCCAACGATAATACGAGAATAATGGAATTACAATAACAAAAAGCACTAGAGTTCCTAGGCCGATCAATTTTTCTGACCATTCGTGTGGTTTCAATATGAAACCAGTAATGATACTACCAGCAGAGGCAAGGAACATAATCCAAAGAAACACCTTCATCATGATGTAAAATTAATAAAACTTCTACTTGCAGTAGGATGTCAATATTAGAAATCATTACCCCGCAGGACAAGGAAGTACATTATTCTTATTTCTCGATATTCAATTTCAGGTGTAATTCCTCAAGTTGGTCTTCATCAATAATCGCGGGTGCATCTATCATCACATCGCGACCAGAGTTGTTTTTAGGAAAAGCGATGAAATCACGAATGCTTTCTTGTCCTCCGAGAATAGCGACCAATCTATCAAGACCAAAAGCCAGTCCGCCATGCGGTGGTGCACCATATTCAAAAGCATCCATAAGGAACCCGAATTGGGCTTTGGCTTCTTCTTCTGAGAATCCTAGATGCCTTAACATTATGGCCTGTGTTTTTTTGTCATGGATTCTTATGGAGCCACCTCCAATTTCGTTTCCGTTCAAAACGAGGTCATACGCATTTGCCTTGACCTCTCCTGGACTCGAATCCAATAGTTCTATCTGACCAGGTTTTGGTGATGTGAAAGGATGATGCATGGCATGGTAATTACCAGTTTCCTCATCTAATTCTAGTAACGGGAAGTCCAAGACCCACAACGGAGCAAAAACTTTTGGATTTCGTAGTCCTTGGCGTTCAGCCAATTCCATTCTTAAAGCACTTAGCTGAGCCCTTACTTTATTTGTTTCGCCAGAAAGTACACAAATTAGGTCACCAGCCTCCGCACCTGTAACCTCTGCCCATTTGGCCAGGTCTTCTTG
>JABDMQ010000170.1 GCA_013001365.1 Flavobacteriaceae bacterium | reverse complement strand
ATGATAATATGTTATTGGAAAAAAGAACTAATAAATCAATTCTATAATAAACACATTAATGTTTGAAACAATAACGGAACATATAAAGGCATTGGATATTTCTTCAATTAATGAAGAAAGAAAGGAGACCCTCCAGCAATTAATAGACTACATAAAAAACAAGATAACTACTAAGGATCCAATACGCTTGAATTTCATTTGTACTCATAATTCACGGCGTAGTCATCTGTCTCAGATCTGGGCACAAACTATGGCAGCTTTCTATAAATTAGATTATGTTAATTGCTATTCTGGAGGAACTGAAGCTACAGCCATGTTTCCAAAAGTAGGAGAGACTTTAGCAAATCAAGGATTCAAGATCAAAAAGCTTTCAGAAAATGATAATCCTGTTTACAGTGTCAAGTATGCTGACAACGAACCGGCGATAATAGCATTTTCAAAGAGGTTTGAGGACGAATTCAATCCCAGATCTGGATTTGCGGCAATTATGACTTGCTCTTCTGCAGATGAAGGTTGTCCATTAGTTAATGGTTGCGATAAACGCATTGCCATTACTTATGAAGATCCTAAAAAATCTGATGGTACACCGCAGCAAACCGAAACATATTTTAATCGAAGTTTACAGATTGCTACCGAAATGAAATTTGTGTTCTCCAGTTTGTAGAAGGTACAGAGTAAGAGACGCAGTTTGCTGCTTAATAGATTATTATTGTGTTTTCTAAATCCCTTCAGTCTTCAATAAGCTTATAATTCAAGGGTACAGAATCTCCTAATCTTTGCGACCCCATATAACCACTAAAGATAACTTTGTCAATAGGTGAATGATTCCCGAACTGGTCAACTAGGAATTTATCTACCTTACATTCCAAAGCCGAAACCTTACCGTCGCGCCAAATGCCTACATCATCCTTGAGGGTAATATTAAAAGCCTTGGATCGCTTATTTTGTGTAATGAAGAAGTAATCTTCAACATTTACGGTTTTGCCATCTTTCAATAATGAATATCCCTCCTGCTTTAGATTGTTGGCAGTTAATGCTCGTAAAAAATGTAAGCTAGATCCACGATAACTTTTCTTTCGGTTTTTCTTGACACTGTTCTTATGGCTTTTTTCCAAGTCCTCATAACGAGAAGTGCCTGTATATAGTACCATCTTCGGATGCAGTTGCTTTTTCTCAATATTAACATAGGAATAGTCAATCTTGAAATCCCGTAAGTCGTAAGATATGATGTACTGCAGGTTTTTGTTCCTAATACGAATAGGTTTCCTGGAGCTAGCGGTCAATTGCTTTTCTTCTGTGAAATATCGAAGAATGATATCCTCATCGTTGATGATCTTGCACGAACTGGCATTGTTAGAAGTGCCGAGAAATTGTTTTTTGAATTCACTTAATTTAAGTTTTCGAGGCATTCCATCATCATGAGTTACAATGACTTCATCAAGTATATTGATGTCCTCTTCAAGAAGCACCTTATATTTTGTTGATGGTGAATAGTCTCTTATAACACTTTTGAAGTATCCTATATGTGAAATGATCAATAAGGATTTTATGCTTTCATTGTAATCGATGGAGAACTCTCCGTCCGCATCTGTTGTAGTTCCAATAGTAGTATTGTCAAAATAGATTGAAACTGATTCAATCGGTTGATTGGATTTAGCATCAAGGACTACTCCATTAACAGTTTGTGAAAAAAGCAATGATGTGATAAACAAGCCAATAAAAGAAAGCAAAAGCTTATTTATCATGATTCTCCATGAATTTTCGCTCCAGTTCTGCCTGGAATTCTTCCATGACCGGACGTACGGTACTTTCAGGTAGGTCAGCAATCTTGATGTACATCAAGCCATCAACCGCATTATTGAAGAGTGGATCTACATTAAAGGCTACAAGCCTCGCATTTTGCTTGATATATTTTTTTAGCAATACAGGCAGCCTAAGACTACCAGGTTCTACCTCATCAATGATCTTATCGAACTTGTTGAGGTCAGCTTCAGTTTCGTCAAACACAAAATCCTTGTCTGCATCGTTGAGCTTTACCTTGAACTCTTTTTTTGGGTGCACATACTGTGCAACATATGGATCGTAATAATGTGATTTCATGAACTCGATCATCAAGGATTTAGAGAAGTTAGAGAACTGATTGCTAATACTAACGCCACCAATCAGGTATTTATGCTCAGGGAAGCGTAAAGTGGTATGGACAATGCCTTTCCATAACAAGAACAAAGGCATTGGTTTTTGTTGGAATTCCTTGATAATGAAGGCGCGGCCCATCTCAATCGATTTGCTCATCATATCATATAACTCAGGTTCAAATCGGAAGAGGTCTTGCAAATAGAAACCATCTATGCCATACTTTTCAAAGATCTTGGACCCCAAGCCCATACGATAAGCGCCTGCAATTAGTTTCTTCTCATTGTCCCATAGGAACATGTGATGGTAATAGGTATCGAATTTGTCAAGGTCTATGGCCTCATTTGTTCCTTCGCCCACTTCACGAAAGGTAATTTCGCGCAATCGCCCTATTTCATGAAGGATCTTAGGGATCTTTGTCGCAGGTGCTAGGAAGACTTCGTAATTCTTGCTCCTTAACAATCTGTAATCATCTTCACGAAGGGTCTCTACTTCTTGTTCCATGACCGCAACACTTATTGGTGTCACTATTTTCTTTGGTGGTTTAGGCACCTTTAGGCTAGTGGATATATTACCAAGGATCTTGCCTTTTTCTTGGTATGGGTTGGACAGCATATAGGTCTTTCGTCTCAAGAACTCCGAGAATTCATCAAGCTGTGGATATTCCTGCTGGTCTTTAATTGATATGGGTTTGCCAACACGAACTCTTATAACCCTGTTTTTCTGTGTGAATAGTTCTGATGGTAATTTAGCTGTCCTAAAGGTATCATTGATCTTAGACAATTTATAGAACAATTTACTGTTCTTAGCATGAAAGTAAATTGGCACAACGGGAACTTCAGCTTTTTGGATCAATTTCATAGCCGCCTCTTCCCAAGGCTTGTCGACAACCAATTTCCCGTCACGATACGTTGATACTTCTCCTGCAGGAAAAACCCCAAGCGGATGACCTTCCCTTAAATGAAGTATGGCATTCTTGAATCCAGAAATGCTTGACTTAACATCCTTGCGATCCTCAAAGGGATTAACCGGCATTATATAAGGCTTCAAAGGCTCTATTCGATGTAACAGGAAATTAGCAATTATCTTAAAATCAGTGCGTTGTTCTAGCATTAGCTTTAGCAGTAAAATACCATCGATACCGCCTAATGGATGATTGGAAATAGTTATATAAGCGCCTTCTTTTGGCAATCTTTTCAAGTCTTCAACAGGAATCTCGAACTTGATCTGCAATTCATCCAAGATGCCATTAAGAAATGGAACATCAGTTAAATGCTTGTTTTTATTATAGACCTTGTTAAGTGATGAGATCTTAAGGATCTTCATGAGAATCCAGCCAATAAAAGTGCCTATAAAACCATATTTATCAAGTTTTATGGCTTTTGCTACTTCTTTAGCATTTACTAATCCCATGGTTTTTGGTTAAGAGTGTTAAAGGTAGTGATTATCTTTATTCGGTAACTATCTGAACAGTCTCTTGATATAATTGTTTCAGCAATACATTCTTGTCTTTTTCGATGTACTTAATTGAACGGTCATCATAATGTCGAATTGTATAAAGAGAAACATTTGGAATGCATGTAACCTTGAATTTCGCTTTTAAATGATGCAGTAGTTTTTCAAGGTTGTCATAAGTATTATCAACACAAACTGAAAAGCTGATCGCAGAGTTCTGGATTACATCGACTTTCATTTTATATAGATGGAGTAGATTGAAGATCTCACTTATGTTCTCTTCTACTATAAACGAAAAATCCAGAGTTGATAGTGATAAGAGAACTTGGTTCTTTTTAACAATGAAACATGGTGTTTTTGGGTCTAGGCCTATGCCTTTACTTACACGGGTTCCAATGTTCTTAGGATTGATGAACGACTTCACGAACAAAGGTATTTCCTTTCTTTGTAATGGTTGAAGTGTTTTAGGATGTATTACTGATGCACCATAAAATGCAAGTTCAATAGCCTCACGATATGAGATCTGTTTAAGCAATTGAGTTTTTTCGAAATATCTCGGATCGGCATTCAAGACACCAGGGACATCTTTCCAAATGGTCACACTTTCTGCATTAAGGCAATACGCAAAAATAGCTGCTGTATAATCACTGCCTTCACGTCCAAGAGTCGTTGTAAAGTTATTGGCATCGCTACCCAAGAAGCCTTGAGTGATGTTAAGTTTATTGGTATTTACGTTTTTAGTAATTGTTTGCTGTGTAAGGTCCCAGTTTACTTTTGCGCGTCTATAGAAGTTATCCGTCTTAATAAGGCTGCGAACATCTATCCAATCGTTTTCAAGGTCATGTTCATTGAGGTAAGCACTAATGATAGAGGTCGATAATAATTCACCATAACAAACAACTTGATCATAAACAAAGTTGTAATCTGGAGATTTATTCGTTTTAAGGAACGATTCAATTTCTTTGTATAAGGCATTGACCTTTGTGTAAATAGGGTGGCTGGTATTTGGGAAAAGCCCACTTATGATATTGCTATGGTAGTCCACGATAAAAGCAAGAGATTCCCCGATCAGGCTTTTATTGTCAAAATAATTACCGACAAGTACTTCAAAAGCATTTGTCATTTTACCCATTGCTGAAATGATAAGCAATGTATTTTCATGTCCTACTGTTTGTAATACATTGACCAGGTTCTTTACGCCTTCGGCATCTTTTACAGAAGCCCCTCCAAATTTGAATATTCTCATATATTACTTAATCCTATTCGGAAATGATTAATTGATTCTTGATAAATAATTCTTGATGCCCTTTTCGTCTAGTTGAACCACGTCCCAATCACGCATGATCCTTGCACCTTTTTTCTCATAGAAATCAATTGCTGGTTCATTCCAATCAAGGACTTCCCAGCTAATACGCTTCACACCTAGATTACTTGAAAATTTAATGACTTTGTCTAGTAATAAAGTGCCAATTCCCATTCCTCGGGAATCTTGTTTGACAATAAGGTCTTCAAGGTGGATCACTTTACCTTTCCAGGTCGAATATCGATAATATACCAATGCCATACCCACAATGCTGTTATTGTTTTCTGCAACGAAGCAAGTAAAGGCAGGACTTGTGCCAAATCCATCAGCTTCAAGTTCTTTTGCAGTTATTTCAACTTCATCTGGCTCTTCCTCGAAAAGTGCCAATTCCTTGATCAATTCCAACATCTGTGGGGCGTCTTCAATAGTGGCTTTGCGAATGATTACTTGCATTGTACGATTATTGGCTTCAAATATAGTTCAATAAGGGCATTTATGTTATTCAATAATTAGCGAAATCGATTGAGTTGTTCAGAAAATTGCGATATTTGCCCCGCAAACAACCCAATGTCATGTCAAGAAAAAACCAAACGCTAGGTGAGTATATCATTGAGCATCAAACTTCATTCAAGTATTCTTCAGGAGAACTTTCCAGACTTATTAATTCGATACGTTTAGCTGCCAAGGTAGTTAATCATGAAGTCAACAAGGCAGGATTGGTCGACATTATCGGCAATGCCGGAGAAACCAACGTGCAAGGAGAGGACCAACAGAAATTGGATGTTTATGCCAATGAAAAATTCATCCAGACCATGACAAACAGGAATATTGTATGTGGGATTGCAAGTGAAGAAGAAGATGATTTCATTGCTGTGAACAGCCAGGACGAGAATCATCAGAATAAATATGTAGTCTTGATCGACCCACTGGACGGTTCCTCGAATATCGATGTAAATGTATCTGTTGGGACCATATTTTCAATATATCGAAGAGTGACACCGGTTGGTACTCCTGTAACGCTCGAGGATTTCCTGCAAAAAGGCAATAAGCAGGTTGCAGCAGGCTATATTATTTACGGCACCTCGACTATGTTAGTTTATACAACTGGAGCTGGGGTCAATGGATTTACCTTGAACCCTGCTATGGGAACATTTTATTTGTCGCATCCACATATGAGATTTCCTGAGGATGGAAAAATATATTCTGTCAATGAAGGCAATTATATTCACTTCCCTCAAGGAGTCAAGGATTACATAAAATATTGCCAGATGGAAGAAGGCGATAGACCCTATACCTCAAGGTATATCGGGTCACTGGTTTCAGATTTTCATAGAAACATGATAAAAGGAGGGATCTATATGTATCCAAAAAGCTCTCAGAATTCTAACGGTAAATTACGATTGTTGTATGAATGCAATCCGATGGCCCTTCTTGCAGAACAAGCCAATGGTAGAGCTAGTGATGGTTTTACTCGTATCTTGGACATTGAACCAACAGAGCTTCATCAGAGGGTTCCTTTTATTTGCGGTAGTAGTAACATGGTACTCAAAGCAGAGGAGTTTATGAGAAACCCAGCCTAAAAACCTAGGAATTAACTCTTTTTTATTATTTTAGGATATTAAATAACAACCGAGCAATCAATCAACTCATGTCCAAGACGAAAAAAGATACACAATCAAATAATACGGCAGATCCTGCTTCTAAGATCGAGGTAATCAAGAATTTGATATTCGGTGATAATATTGCTGAGTATAATTCCGAATTTGTTTCGCTCAAGAAAGAAATAGATACCAAGAGAAAAGAGCTTAAGAATTATATAGACGATACACGGCAAGAATTGATGACAAGTATCGATAATTTGAGTACAGACGTTAATATTAGGATAACTGATCTGGAAAATGCTTTAGAAGACAAAGCCGATCAATTAGATGACAAAAAAGTAGACCGTAAACTTCTAGGTGATTTACTTATTTCCCTCGGTGAGAAAATTGCCTCCAAATAGCAATTAAACCGTTTCGGCAATGACTGAAGATGAAAAACTAGAACTTCTCAAGGAAATTCTGCTAACTGAGGAGCGAGAATTCGAAAAGTCTGTTGCCAAGAAACTGGAAACATTGAATGTCGTTATCAATCAAAAGGTAAAATTATCTCAAAAGGTTGACCCGATCATTGATGATAAACTAGAGGAATTCGTAAAAGAAATACCTGAAACCCTTGGACCGACCATCACCCAAACTTTAAAAGAAGAAATCAAGAATTCGCAGGATGCGGTAGTTGAAGCATTGTATCCTATTATGGGCAAGATGATAAAGAGGTACATCCAGAATGAAATTGCTTTGCTGTCAGAACGGATAAATTCTCAAATGAAAAGCAGTTTTTCTGGCGAGACCTGGAAGCGGAAATTACGATCGATTTTCTCTGGTGTAAGTGAAGAGGACATGATCATCAGTGAGTTGGTAAATCCTGAGATTCAGCAAATCTTCATGATCGAAAAAGACTCAGGTCTTTTATCTGCTAGTTATACAAAAAAGGAGACCATTGACGAAGACATGATCTCTGGAATGCTTACAGCCATTAAAAGCTTTGTAGAAGATGCCTTTCAGGCAGGCAAACAGAATCTGGAATCCATTGAGTACGAAACTTACAATATACATATTCAGAACTTTCACTTTTATTATATTGCGGTTATTGTATCGGGAGCCTATAACAACTCTTATAAAAATATGCTAGAAAATAAATTACTTGACTTTTCAGAACACATTATGAAAAACCATGTTGAGGAGAAAGACCTCGCGGGAGAATTAGAAAAATACTTTAAGGATGAGTAATTCTAAGAAAGTTGTATTGTTAGGTCACTTTGGTGTTGGCAAAACATCTTTAATGAGACGATTTGTCGAAAATGCCTTTTCTGAGGAATACAAGGTCACTTTAGGTGTGCAGATCCAGAAAAAAGAAGTAAATATTTCCGAGCGAAAAAAATTGTCCATGATAATTTGGGATATTGAAGGCAATACAACGATAAAAAACACCCGTTTATCGTATCTCCTTGGAACAAGTGGCTTTATATATGTCTTTGATGCCACTAGAATAGATACTTTTAACGATATCAATGACGAAATTGATTATTTAACCAAACAATATCCCAAAGCGAAGATCAAGACCATTGCCAATAAAGTCGATTTAATAAATGTACAAGGGTTAAAAGACCTGCTAAATAATAAGCAGATCCAATGCGATTACTTTACAAGTGCAAAAACAGGCAAAATGGTCAATGAAATGTTCGAGGCATTGGCCAAGGAAATTATTAAGGAATGATCTACCAAATCAAGGAATCTTTCTTTGCAGACAAGATTCAGTTCATACATTTAAGCAGGTCCGGTATCATTAAGGGTACTGACAATTATCTTTTCGATTTCAAGGAAGGCGATTCGATTTTCGATGCGCATCCTTTTTTCGAAAGCATTCAATATTATTTCAATGCCGAAGATGGTGAGGAATTCAGTATTCCATGTGTACACCTCAATATAGGGGAAAATGATGGTATTTATGACATCAAGGTATATATAGATAAGGATGGTGTGATCGTTGCGCTTTTTGATTTCACCGATCATTATAATGAATCGAATACCCTATCTCAAGAAAAGAACGAATCGATCATTCAAGCCCAATTATTAAAGGAAAAGGAAGAATTCAAGAACCGTTTCCTTGCAAATACAAGTCATGAGCTCCGTACGCCGTTAACGACGATCATGGGTTTCACGACCATCCTACAAAGGTCCAATTTATCTACTGAGCAATTACATTATTTGGACCTAATTAAATCATCGGGGGAGCATCTCAGGAATCTTATCGATGATATCTTGGACATTTCCAAGATCGAGATGGGCAGAATGCTCATAAAGCATGACAGATTCGACCTTAAGAAACTATGCGAAAACCTTGAGGCTCAATATTCCCTCAATATCAAAGCCAAGGAAGTTAAGTTCAATATAAAACTGGATTCTTCTATTCCGGAATTCTTGGTTGGGGACAAATTGCGCCTTAATCAGATATTGACGAATCTCATAGATAATGCCTTCAAGTTCACAAAACGCGGAAGTATACAGCTCAACATTTCGAAACTTGAAAGGAAAAGCAGTGACATAAAGCTTCAGTTTGAGGTCAAGGACACTGGTTTGGGGATAGAAAGAGATAAGTTGGATTCTATATTCGAGAGTTTCATACAAGTACATGATGATCCTTCAATAAGTGGCACAGGACTTGGTTTATCAATCGTTAGAAAATTGATCGATATCCTCGATGGTAGCATTTCTGTAGAGAGTACTAAGGATGTCGGCACTACTTTTACATTCAAATTACCATTTAAGGTATCTTCAAATCAAACCAAGGAAGAGATAAAGATCGAAGAGCCAAAAGGCAAATCATCGGACAAGACAAGTATTTTGGTTGCTGAAGACATAGAAGTCAATCAATTATTGATAATGAAGATATTGGCGTCAAGCGGAAAATATTTTGTCGATATTGTTGGCGACGGTGATCAAGTGGTAGAACGATTGCATCAACAGGATTATGACTTGATTCTTATGGACATCAAAATGCCTAAAATGGATGGATATGATACTACAAGATTCATCAGGAACTCAGAGATCGATGCCATCAAGAATATCCCAATTATTGCATTGACAGCTAATGCATCTCCGCTTGAGAGGGAAGTTTGCCTCGGAATTGGAATGAATGAATACGTTGGTAAGCCTTATAAAGAAGAGGAGTTAATAAGTAAGATAGACAGACTTATAAAAGAAAAAAAGGCGAATCAATAGATTCGCCTTTTTTGATATCACTTATAATAATTATTATCTGTTCATGTTCTTTATCTCTTCAATGAAGGTGTCTAGATCAACCCCATTACTAACAAGAGCTAAGGCTTTGTCTACAATGTATTTTGCGTTCTCTGAGTTAAATCCAAGCCCAACAGCAAGCCGTTCAAGCAGTTCAGGTTGTTTTTCTCCTAATTCATGATCCGCATATACCATGGTGGCATGATCGAATAGCCGCTCAAGCCTTTTGTCATAGAATAAGGGCGGAGAGATTGGGTGTGTTTTGTAATTCTTAAGTATCTTTTTGTAATCGGCTTCAGATAAGTCTAGTCTTTTAGCTAACCTATCTAAAAAAGCATGCTCTTCATCTGTAATTACACCATCGCTCATAGCTATACGTACAATCGCTGCGAAATGACTTTGGTTTCTCTTCCGAAATCCACTATCGAATATATCAATTATAGACATAAATCAGGTTGAATTTTATGTTGCAAATATAACTATAATTGAAAGTTTTTAAGAGCAAATTCGCAAAATAATAATCTCCATTATTCTATATTTGCATCAAACTTTCAATGGTTGAGCAAAACCCTGATCTCCCAATTATTTTCACAGTCTCCACAAGTCAGGAAACTGAGGGAGCTTATTGCCCAAACACAAACTAAAACGCATCTTAAAGGGCTAGTAGGATCCTCACTCTCTTTCATTATTTCTGAAGCTTTCAAGACTGCTGAGAAGCCTTTTTTATTGATTTTCAACGATAAGGAGGAAGCTGCCTATTTCTTGAATGATCTGGAACAACTTATTGATGAGCAACATGTCTTGTTCTATCCTGGCAGCTATCGCAGGCCTTATCAAATTGAAGAAACGGATAATGCGAATGTATTACTTCGCGCTGAAGTTCTTAATAGGATCAATTCGCAAAGAAAACCTGCCATCATTATTACTTATCCCGACGCCTTGTTTGAGAAGGTGGTCACAAGAAAGGAACTCGAACGTAATACATTGAAGATTTCAATTGGTGCCGAATTATCAATAGAATTCGTTAATGAAGTACTGTTCGAGTATCAATTCAACCGTGTTGATTTTGTAACGGAGCCAGGGGAATTCTCCGTACGGGGAGGAATAGTGGACGTCTTTTCGTTCAGTCATGATGAACCATACAGAATTGAATTCTTCGGTGATGAAATTGAAAGTATTCGTTCGTTTGATGTAGAGACTCAATTATCGACAGATCAGCATAAAAAAGTGAATATTCTGGCCAATGTCTCGAACAAAATGGTGCAAGAGTCAAGGGAGAGCTTTCTCAAATACATTTCAGCAAAAACAGTTGTTTTCATTAAGGACCTTAACTGGATGTCTTCCAAGGTTGACACCATTTATGAGAAAGCGGTTGAGACGTTTAATGAATTATCAGAAGAGATCAAACACACCAAGCCTGAAGAACTATTCAGCGATTCCAAGTTGCTCAAACAACAGATGTTGGATTATAATTTAGTGGAGTTTGGCTCGCAAGCATATTGTAGCGATTATGTAATTCAGCTAAGAACGAGCCCACAGCCAGTTTTCAATAAGAAGTTCGATCTTTTGATCACTAATCTTAATGAGAACAGGAACAAAGGAATAGCCAATTACATTTTCTGTTCTTCCGAGCAACAAGCCAAACGATTACATGATATTTTTGAGGACCTGGAAACAGAGGTAGAGTATAAGACTGTTGTTTTCACTCTCTTCGAAGGATTCATTTCTGAAGAATTAAAATTAGCTTGCTATTCGGACCATCAGATTTTTGAACGGTATCATAAATTCCATATCAAGAACGGCTATGCAAAGAAACAGGCCATAACCTTAAAGGAATTGACCAACTTAGAGGTTGGCGATTACGTAACGCATATAGATCATGGCATAGGACGGTTTGGAGGTCTTAAGAAAATTGATGTTGAAGGGAAGAAACAAGAGGCGATAAAATTGGTTTATGGAGATCGTGACATTTTGTATCTGAGTATTCATTCCTTGCATAAGATCTCAAAATTCAATGGCAAGGACGGCAAACCACCTAAGATATATAAGTTAGGGAGTAAAGCTTGGAAGAACCTAAAGCAAAAAACCAAGTCTCGAGTAAAGGAAATCGCCTTTAACTTAATTAAGCTCTATGCCAAGCGAAAAATGAGAGAAGGATTTCAATATGATCCTGACAGTTATCTTCAATTAGAATTGGAGGCATCATTTGTTTATGAGGACACACCAGACCAGAGCAAGGCTACCGACGACATAAAACGAGATATGGAAGGCAAACAACCTATGGACAGACTTGTCTGTGGAGATGTTGGTTTTGGAAAGACCGAAGTAGCAATTCGTGCAGCTTTCAAGGCTGTTGACAATGGCAAGCAAGTAGCCATATTGGTGCCGACGACAATATTGGCCTATCAGCATTTCAGGACGTTCACTGAACGTCTCAAGGAATTTCCGGTCAATGTAGATTATCTCAACAGATTCAGGACAGCAAAAGAAAAGAGAACCATACTCCAAAATCTTGAAAATGGCAGATTGGACATTGTCATCGGTACTCATCAATTAGTCAATCCAAAGGTTAAGTTCAAGGACCTTGGTCTATTGATTGTTGATGAAGAACAAAAATTCGGGGTATCGGTAAAAGAAAAACTAAAGAGCATTAAAGAAAATGTAGATGTCCTGACCCTAACGGCTACACCTATACCCAGAACCTTGCAATTCAGTTTAATGGCTGCTAGGGATCTTTCTGTCATAAATACGCCACCCCCAAATCGGTATCCCATTGAAAGTCGCGTTATCCGATTCAGCGAAGAGATTATTCGCGATGCAATAGCCTACGAGATACAAAGAGGAGGTCAGGTGTTTTTCGTTCATAACCGGATAGAGAACATAAAAGAAGTAGCAGGAATGATCCAGCGATTGGTTCCTGATGCCAAAATCGGCATAGGTCATGGTCAACTTGATGGGAAGAAGCTGGAACATCTAATGTTGGCTTTCATGAATGGAGAGTTCGATGTCTTGGTATCTACGACTATCATAGAAAGTGGTCTTGATGTGCCTAATGCCAATACGATCTTTATTAATAATGCTAACAATTTCGGATTGAGCGACCTGCACCAAATGCGCGGCCGTGTTGGAAGAAGCAACAAGAAAGCATTTTGTTATTTCATCACACCGGAATATTCTGCAATGACGAATGAGGCCAGAAAACGAATAACCGCATTGGAGCAATTCACAGAATTAGGGAGTGGATTCAATATAGCAATGAAAGACCTTGAAATACGAGGGGCTGGCGATTTATTGGGTGGTGAACAAAGCGGTTTTATAAATGAGATAGGATTTGAGACCTATCAAAAAATACTTAATGAAGCTATTGCAGAACTCAAGGAGAACGAATTCAAGGACCTTTACAAAGACGATGGTAAACCACGAGAATATATCAAGGACATTACCATCGATTCAGATTTTGAGTTACTATTCCCAGATGATTACATAAATAATATAACGGAACGATTAAGCTTATATACAAGATTGAATGAACTTAACAATGAAGAAGACCTGCAGCGTTTTGAAGAAGAATTGATAGATCGTTTTGGGAATCTTCCTCTTCAAGTTGAGGACCTGTTGAATAGTGTTAGGGTCAAATGGTTTGCAAAATCCATAGGCTTGGAAAAGGTGATAATGAAGAATGGAAAGTTGGTTGGATATTTCATAGGTGATCAAACTTCAGATTATTATCAAAGTGAAGCATTTACCAGCGTACTTAAATTTGTACAAAATAATGCATTTATATGCAAAATGAAGGAGAAGCAAACTCGTAATGGTTTAAGATTATTGATTACTTTTGAAAACATTAAGACTTTAGAAAATGCATTGCAAGTCTTAAAACCTCTTTTGGCTTGATATTTGTCTGAATCAAAACAAAAACCTAGTTATGACGAAGAAAATCCTGTTATTGATTTTATTGTTGCCAGTATTATTGGTTGCCCAGCATTCTATAAAAGGCGAGTTTTCTCCAGCTAGGAGTTACGAATGGGCAATTTTGTACAAGGTTTCCCCAACAACTTCAATATATGTTCAAAGGTCAACTGTCGATGATGAAGGCAGGGTTTTTTTCGACCTGGATACTACCATTACAAAAGGAATTTACAGAATTGTATATGGGCTGCCACAGGAGGAGAATAATTTCGACCTTATATACAATGGAAAGGAGAATATTGAATTCTCATTCCATAAAACCGATGGAATCGAGTATAAAGAGTCAAAAGAAAATCAGTTGTTCAACTCTTATATGAAGAGCATGGACCTCGTTAATCAAACAATCAATAATTATTACGTTCGTGATGGTAAGGATGAAAAGGCCTTCAAGTCGATCTTCAAGACCTTGAAAGAGACCCAAGAGAATTTTGAATCTGCTTCAAAAGGGTTGCTCGCCAATAATTTCATAAAGGCCAACAAGCCTTATATTCCATTGGAGTATGAAGATGTAAAAACCTACTCGAACAATATCAGGAAAACGTATTTCAATCAGGTTGATTTCAGCAATAATATATTACAGAGTTCAAATTTCTTGATAGAGCGCATATTGAGTTATATTTTCGGTATGAGCGTTGATCCAAACGATCAGGAATTCTTGAAATCTTCGGTAGATGACATTGCTGAGAACATGAAAAGCAGTCAACTTGAACTCAGAAAGACCCTATTGCAAATTGTTTGGCAACAATTGGCTGACCTAGGCTTTGAAGAGGCTGCCAATCATGTTTCGGATGCTTATCTTTTGGATATAGCCGAGAAAACAAACGATGATGACCTTAAAAATGTTTTAACAGTATTCAAGAATACGTCCATTGGTTCAAAAGCTATAGATTTTACATGGGAAACAGAAGTAAAAGGCAAAAAGAAAGAAGAGTCCTTGTCGGGACTGGATATAGCAAATAACTATGTCGTAGTGTTCTGGAGCAGTACCTGTTCTCATTGTTTAGAGGAATTACCAAAGCTAAAGGATTACATTAAGGCCTCAAAGGAAGGAGAGCTAAAGGTTATTGCAGTTGGCCTGGAAGATGAACCTTATCGATGGAATAATGAATCTGCTTACTACCCGGATTTCATTCATGTCTATGGTGAAGGAAAATGGGATAATCCAATTGGTAATGCCTATGGGGTGTCCGCTACGCCGACATACTTCATTCTCGATAAAGATAAAGAAATCGTATCGAAGCCGTATGATTTTAGTGAACTGAAGGCCTATTTCAAAGGAGCCAAGCCTAAATCAACCATTCAGAAGGTGTTAGATGAAAAGATCGAAGGCGATAAAAAAGGGAATTAGAAATGGTAAAAGGCATCTTCTAAATGCTCGATTTCAAATTGTTTACCATTCTTCACAATAGCGATAATGTCAAATCGTACTTCGACATCTAATTCGTTCACAATTACATATTCATCAACAGCTTTAACTAAATTCTTGATTTGCTTGGGCTTGACAAAATCTTGAGGATTGCCGAAATCTATTGTTGATCTCGTTTTTACTTCAACTATGGCAAGAGTATCTTTTATTTGCGCAATTATATCTACTTCTGCTTTATCGAAACGATAATTGCGTTCAATGATATCGTACCCATTTTTCATAAGAAAATTAACTGCTAATTGCTCTCCTTTTTTCCCAAGTTCGTTATGTCCAGCCATTACAATTAATGTTAGCTTGAAAATTAGTGGTTCTTTAAGATTATGCTAGAACTGTCTTGATCTACGGATAGCTCATATTGGGAACCAAGTATCAAGGCTCGATTGTCATTTTCATGACCTGCTGGCATGTTAAATGCAATCGGAAAGTCGTAGTCTTTAAGTGCGTCCAAGATGAGCTGTTCCACCGATGTTCCCCAAAGTGTGGTATTTGTTCTTAGTTTAGACATATCGCCAACGATAAGGCCTTTAAGGTTTTCGAAATATCCAGCACGTTTCATACTTTGTAACATGCGATCGATATGGTACTTATATTCGCCGATATCTTCGATCAACATGATCTTTCCTGATGTATCAATACTTGTTCTAGATCCGAGCATAGTATGCAACATCGTAAGGTTCCCTCCTACTAATTGCCCAACTGCCGTTCCAGGTTTATTATAATTCGACACTACTAGAACATACGATATTGGATTGCCAAAAATGACATTCTTTAAACTTTCTATGGAAGATTCAATATCATTTAAGTTGTCAGTTAGACTAGTGCACATCATTGCATGTATGGACTGATATCCCTCATTATGCAATTGGTTATGAAGTGCCGTAATATCAGAATAGCCAATTATCCATTTCGGATGTTTCTTGAATTTGGTATAATCAAGCTTGTCAAGGATTCGAACAGTACCATAACCACCACGAGCGCACCAGATGGCCCTGATATTCGGGTTATCAAGATATATCTGTAGATCTTGTGCACGTTCTTGATCGGTTCCTGCAAAATGCCCACTTTGTTTAAAGACGTTTTTTCCAACAACAACCCTTAATCCCCAGCTTTTAAGCAAGGAGTCCGCTCTTTCAATTTCCGTATTCCTGTTTTTAAGGATGCCTGAAGGAGCAACAATTGCAACAGAATCACCTTTTTCAAGAAATTCAGGCTTTATAAGTGATATATTCATTTTTATAGGCGCTTTTTCACTTACCTCCTGGGCAACTGATTGTTTACAGGAGTTTATGATTATAATACTTAATATCAAGTAGAGGCTTCTTCTTAACATCATCAGACCCTTTTTTGTAAATGTAAAGAAAGTCATTCAAATTAGATATATTTAGTTTAAATGTTAAGCTTTAGTTTATTTCATCGAATACTGTAGGCTTAATTTATTATAAATCAATAAAATATGTATTTTGAAGCACCTTAAATCAACCAGCATATGGATACAATGACATCTTGTAATACAAGTTCTCTTGCTAGTTATGTGCCTAGCCCATCTAATCCTTGGGATGCCGAGAAGGCTAAGCATGTCTTCGGGCGATTAGGATTTGGAGGTTCTAAAACCGAATTGGATTCTGCACTAGCTCAAACACCAAGCGATTTTATTGACGGAATTATGGATGTTGCCTTGTCAGCTCCTCTTTTTACGGAACCATCATGGGCCAGTTGGTCTTACAACGATTACATTAATGCAGGTCTTGATTTTGATGAGGAAACACAGAACAATCATAATGTTATGAGGCTTGAGGCCTTTAATGAGTTCTTTAATCAAGGCTTTAGAGGCAAGATGGTCATGTTTTGGAGCAGCCATTTTGTTACGGAACTCAATCAGTATTACTGTTCTAATTTCCTTTATAAGTATTATAACATGCTACAACGAAATGCATTGGGTAATTTCCAGGATTTCGTGAGGGAGGTCGGATTGAACGAAGCCATGTTAATTTACCTTAATGGATTTGAAAATGGTTTGTATGGCCTTAATGAGAATTATGCACGAGAACTGTATGAGTTATTTACATTGGGCGAGAATAATGGTTACACACAAGAGGATATAGTTGAAACCTCAAAAGCATTGACTGGATATAATCATTGGACAGACTCTTATTGCAGCAATATTTATTTCATAGAGCCAGGTCAACCAAACTCAACCTTCATAAATGGAGATAAGACAATTTTCGGTCAGACAGGAAATTGGCGTTATGATGATGTCATAGATATCTTGTTTGAGGAAAAGGCACCATTAATAGCAAACTTCATATGTGAGAAGCTTTATACCTTTTTTGTAAGTCCGAATATAAACGAATCAATTGTCTCAGAAATGGCGTCTTCGTTTCAAGTCGATTGGAATATCGAGAACTTGCTACGTACACTTTTCAAGAGCGAGCATTTTTTTGATGAAAAATCATTAGGATCCCAAATTAAAAGCCCTTTCGAATTAATAATACAATACATCAAAACAGGTGGCTTTACCATTGATGAAGAACAGAAAATGATTTCATTTTACTTCACTGATGTCATTGGGCAACGATTTTTTGACCCTCCTAATGTCGCAGGATGGCAAGGTGACCATTCATGGATCAATTCGAGTACATTGACTGGGCGTTGGCAGATCATTGAATATTTTGTATGGCATACTTGGAACAATCATAGAGAAGAATTCAGGACCCTGGCAATAGAATCATCCAACAACAGCAACGACCCAAATGTTGTTGCTAAGAGTATCATTGATCGATTCGTGCCTAAAGAATTACATACAGATTCAGATTATGTAAATGCTACAGATGTTTTCAAAGCGAATATACCACAGAACTATTTTGACGAGGGTCAATGGGATCTGTATTGGGATCAAGTTCCCTATCAAGTTGCTTTGCTTTTGCTTCATTTAGCTAAAATGCCAGAACTCCAAATAAACTAAAGACCATGTGCGATATTCATAAAAACCCTAAGAATTTATCGGATGCAGAAAGGCATTCGCAAGAACACAAGAAATGGAATAGAAGATCTTTCTTGCAAGCCTTAGGACTCGTTGGAGGCGGAACAATGATGTTAGGTGGATCGACTTTAACCGCATCAAGGCCATCACCTTTGGCAACTGCCTTGAGTGAATCGGTTTCAGATCGGATCTTGGTGCTTATAAGATTAGACGGCGGGAATGATGGGTTGAACACCATCGTGCCAATTTACGATTACGACATCTATGCTAATTTGCGTCCATCTATCAAGCTTCCGCAAAATAGTTTATATAACCTGACACCAGAATTCGGGTTACCTGATTTTATGAGCGACCTACAAAGCATGTGGGGAGAAGGAGCCATGAAAGTAGTTCATGGTGTTGGTTATCAAGATTCTAGCCTATCGCATTTTCGAGGGTCCGATATTTGGGCCTCTACTGTTGCTGAACAGAATATAGAAACAGGATGGTTTGGGCGTTATTTTGAAAACCTCTACCCAGATTATATCGTAAACCCTCCAGAAATACCTGCAGCTGTTCAGATAGGGAGTATAGGAAACCTGATTTTTGAAGGACAAGATAATAATTATGCGTTTTCAGTGGCCAACCCCGATCAATTGGAGACAATTGCAGAGAATGGGACACTGCATGATATGACAGATCTTCCTGATTGTGTGTATGGAGAGAAACTCCAATTCATAAGAGGAACAACGAATACAACCTTTACCTATGCTGGATCCATACATGATGCCTATTCATCATCAACCAATGGTTATGAATACCTCGAAGATAGGCTTGGCAGACAGTTATCTATTGTTTCAAGAATGATCAAAGGCAATTTAGGCACGAAGGTTTATATGGTCACAATTGGTGGGTTCGATACTCATGCTAATCAAGCCGAGCAACATGCTTATTTACTTAATAATTTAGCAAACTCAGTAAAGACATTCTTCGACGATCTTAAGTTAACAGGTCATGACCAGGAGGTGTTGGCAATGACAATTTCTGAATTTGGACGTCGACCAGACGAAAATGGCTCTAATGGAACAGATCATGGTGCCGCAGCACCTTTAATGTTATTTGGACCTGGCATAGAGGGTAACGGCTTTGTTGGAAACCACCCAAGCCTTACATCGTTGGATCAATTCGGTAATTTGGTTTACAATATAGATTTCAGGCAAGTCTATGCAACTGTCATGAAGGAATGGCTATGCGTTGATGCATCTATCGTTAATCAAGCACTGTTGGGGTCGAATTTTGAGTCAATTGACTTCGGATTCAATTGTAACGAAATAGATGATAACCCTGTTGATGGATTTAGTCATTTGGCTGTATACGAAAACAACAGGACCATAATTAAATTCAATAATCCTGAAACACAACATACCGTAGTAAAACTTTATAATCTAATTGGTCAAGAAGTAGCAACACTCATGAATGAGTTATTAATGTCAGGGGAACATACCTTAGACATTAAAGAAAAGGCCCAAACACGCCTTTCTACAGGACAGTATATATACAGGATATCTGTTGGTTCGGATAATTATAGCAAGTCGGTTTTAGTTCATTGAACCCGGATGTTTTAGGCATCGATCAATAACGAAGAATCTCTCTTGGCAATCGATCCCTTTTCTCTTTTCAAATTCCTTATTTTTGTGGCTTAATGAAAATTTAAGTTGACAGATTCCAAACGATTTACTATTACAGCAGCATTGCCTTACACAAATGGACCCATCCATATTGGCCATTTAGCAGGGGTTTATGTACCTGCAGATATTTATGCGAGATTTTTAAGATCGCAAGGACATGATGTTGCTTTTATCTGTGGGAGCGATGAACATGGCGTACCAATAACTATTAAAGCCAAGAACGAAGGAGTTTCTCCTCAAGATATTGTAGATAAGTATCATGCTATTATAAAAAAGTCCTTTGAAGACTTCGGAATTACTTTTGACAATTATTCAAGAACATCGGCAAAGATCCATCATGAAACCGCATCAGTATTTTTCAAGACCTTGTACGACAAAGGAAAGTTCGTAGAAGAAGTTACAGAGCAGCTTTATGATCAAGAAGCAAATCAATTCTTAGCAGATCGCTTTGTAACTGGAACTTGTCCAAAATGTGGTAATGAAGAGGCCTATGGAGACCAATGCGAGAATTGTGGTTCAAGTCTTAACGCAACCGACCTTATTAACCCTAGGTCTGCAATAACTGGCAATAAACCAACTTTAAAACAAACCAAACATTGGTTCTTGCCATTAGACCAATATGAAGGATTCTTGAAAGATTGGATACTTGTCGATCATAAAAAAGATTGGAAACCCAATGTTTATGGACAATGCAAATCTTGGATCGATGATGGATTACGTCCACGTGCGGTCACAAGGGATTTGGATTGGGGAATTCCTGTACCTGTAGAAGGTGGTAAAGGTAAAGTCCTTTATGTTTGGTTCGACGCCCCGATCGGTTACATATCCTCAACGAAAGAATGGGCGGAACGCGAAGGCAAGGATTGGGAATCTTATTGGAAAGACAAGGATACTACCTTGGTGCATTTTATTGGCAAGGATAACATTGTATTCCATTGTATTATATTTCCATCAATGCTTAAAGCAGAAGGAAGTTATATCCTTCCTGAGAATGTCCCTGCCAATGAATTCTTGAATCTCGAAGGAAATAAATTATCAACGTCTAAAAATTGGGCAGTTTGGTTGCCGGAATATTTAGAGGATTTTCCACAACAGCAAGATGTCTTGCGCTATGTATTGACAGCAAATGCGCCAGAAAGCAAAGACAACGATTTTACTTGGAATGATTTTCAGGCGAGGAACAATAACGAATTGGTTGCCATTTTTGGAAACTTTATTAATAGAGTGGTTGTCTTGACCAACAAGTATTATGATGGAATAGTCCCTGGAGCATCAAGTTTTTCAAAAGTCGATGAAGAAACATTGACGAAAATGAGGGCATATCCCGCAGTTATATCAAGTGCTATAGAGCGTTATAGATTTAGGGAAGCTAGTCAAGAACTCATGAATTTAGCGAGGTTAGGCAATAAGTACTTAGCTGATGCAGAGCCTTGGAAAGTCATTAAAGAAGATGAGACCAGAACACGAACGATCATGTTCGTTGCCTTACAAATTGCATCTGCAATGGCAACGCTTTCTGAGCCGTTCTTGCCATTTACTTCTAATAAGCTCAAGGGAATACTATGTCATTCCGCACTCGATACGGAAACCGTTTGGAATGATATAAAATCTAGTGAGATTCTATTGCCTGCTGGTCATCGAATTGGCAAAGCCGAACTCTTGTTCTCTAAAATTGAAAATGATGCAATTCAAGCCCAGTTGGATAAATTGGAAGCAACCAAAAAAGCAAATGAGACTGCAGGAAAAGAAATCGATCCTATTAAGAATGAGATCACTTGGGATGATTTCGCGAAGTTGGACATAAGAGTGGGAACAGTCTTAGAAGCTGAAAAAATGCCTAAAACAAAAAAGCTTTTAATGTTAAAGGTAGATACAGGACTAGATATAAGGACCATAGTTTCTGGTATTGCTGAAAGTTTTACTGCAGAAGAAGTTGTTGGTAAAAAAGTTACTGTTTTGGCTAATCTTGCTCCAAGGACCTTAAGAGGAGTGGAAAGCGAAGGCATGATTTTGATGACAGAAACACCAGAAGGCAAATTGGTATTTGTAAATCCAGAAGGTGCGGATACAGAAAATGGATTAAGAATAAGTTAAATAGGGTCTTCAGATATCTTGTTTTAATTTTATTTTGCTTAATTAGCATTATGACTTTTCTGACAAGAATTACATCAATTAGATACAATTGCCTTTCGCGTAATTATCGTCATTCATTAATGACGGTTTTGCTTATTCTACCCTTTATTGTGGTTTCTCAAGAAATAGGTTCGACCATTAATGAAAAATTTTCGAATTATGCCAAAAGCCCTCGTGAAGTTGTTTATGCCCATCTAAACAAATCGACCTACATTAAAGGGGAGTCCATGGGTTTTAGTGCATACATAATTGACAAGACACTCAAACAATTGTCCACGGTAACATCCAATTTGTACTGCGTTATATATGATTCGGAAAATAAGGTCGTCAAGAAAAAACTATTGAAAGTCACTAATGGAATCGCTCCAGGGGAATTCAGTATTGACAGCCTGTTCAACACTGGAAGTTATAGTTTAAAGGTGTATACGAATTACATGCGAAATTTCAAAGAGCAGAATTATTACCATCAATCGTTCAAGGTAATAGATGTAGAAATAGACCAAAAAGTGTATAAGGAATCAGTAAAAATAAAAATGGATGCCCAATTCTTGCCAGAAGGTGGTCATCTTTTAGCTGATGTGCAAAATACAATTGGTGTTATCGTGAAGGATAGCTTAGGCTTTGGAGCTCCTTTTGTTAATGGGGAATTGCTGAACGCAAATAATGAAATAATAAGTACATTCAAGACCAACCAATTGGGCATTGGTAAATTCGCTTTTACTCCAGAAAAATCGAAGGCCTATCGCACAATTCTTAAAATTAACAACAAAGAACAACAATTCGACCTGCCAATTGCAGAGCAAAGAGGAGTTGCCATGACATTAAATGACCTTGGATCTAAAGTGGCATTGACTTTCAGGACTAATAAAGAATCATTGGAATCTATTTCAGGGTCAGTTTACAGAATGATCATTCATGATGGCAGTAAGCTTAAAACAATTTCGTTAAGTTTTAACGAAGCTCAGGAAATAGTTAAATACATAAGTTACGATGATCTGTCCACTGGCATTAATATTTTCACATTATTCAATGAAGAAGAGAAGCCTATTCTTGAAAGAATGTTTTTCAAATACGATAACCTTAAAACCTTATCTTCTGGCTCGGTAACAACAACTCAAGAATCTGATTCGTTGACCGTCAAAGTGCCAATTAATGGAATTGAAGGCAAGGATTTCAATAATTTCAGTATTTCAGTCCTACCTTCAGGAACGATATCTTATGAACACCATCAAAACATCATATCATCAACGTTCTTGCAACCATACCTTAATTCGCCTGTCGAAAATGCTAGTTATTATTTTCAGAATATAAACAGGAAGAAGAAATACGAATTAGATCTTCTATTATTGACTCAAGGATGGAGTAGTTACGATTGGTATG
>JABDMQ010000139.1 GCA_013001365.1 Flavobacteriaceae bacterium | reverse complement strand
CGATTCAGAAATCGGAACGATTTTCACAAATAATATTGTAGTTTTTGAGTATGATGCTTCTCAGAACCCTTCAGCTTATGTTAATGTGTCAGCCACAGCAGATATGGAACTTGGTAAAGGCTATTTCATCAAATCTGATGATGATAACGGTGTGCTAACAAGAACATTCAATGGTACAATTAACAATGGTAACGTTGATGAAACGATATACTTCAATAGTACGACAGACAATTTTAATTTAATCGGCAATCCGTATCCATCAGCGATAGATTGGTTGACTTTTCATGGCGATAATAGCACACTATTGAATGGTACCATGTATTATTGGAGCCAAACAGTAACTGGTGCCAATAATTCAGCATCAGATTTCATTAGCTTTAATTCTACGGGATCGAATATTCCTGGCACAACTGGTGAAATAGCAACTGGACAAGGAATATTCGTGAAGTCAAATCAGGCGGGCACAGCAACATTCAAGAATACGCATCGTGTCGTTGGAAATAACGATCAATTCTTTAGAAATGCGAATAATCCTGATGATGGAAAATCTTGGTTCAAGTTGTCAGGTGATAATGGCTTCAGTTCAATACTTATTGGTTTTCTTCCAGGTGCTACTGATGGTTATGAAGGCGATTTCGATGGTGAATTCGTTAATGAAGGATCTGCGATTGAGTTCTATAGCTTGATTGATGGCAATAAATATGCTATTCAAGGTAGGCCTGAACTTGAAAATGGAATTGATGAAGAAGTACCACTTGGCCTAGAAGTCACAACAGCAGGGAATTATACTATTTCCATATTTCAAGAATTCATTGACCCGAATTTCGACATCATTCTCGATGATACTTTGGAGAATATACAGACTGATCTAAGATCAGGTGATTATACTTTTAATATTGCGTCACCTTCAGAAATCAACGACCGATTTATATTGAGATACAATTACAATGTGGTTTTGGGAATTTCTGAAGAATTAGATTCTACGAATGTAAAGGCCTATTTCAGTAATGATATATTAGTTTCAGCCTTAGGCAATAGCCCTATTCCTGAGCATGTCGAGCTGCTCAATCTCACTGGGCAATCAATCATTAAAGGTAAATATTCCGATAGAATTCGTACTAATGATCTCCCTATTGGCGTTTATATTGTTCATTATCATTTTAATCAAGAAATAATAACTAAGAAGTTATTGAAAACCACAAATTAATTAATACTATAGTTATATACTTATTTGGATCAATTTGTTTTGATTACAAATGAATGAATTGAGCATTCAGTTAAATTTGTTTATTCTATAAAGTGCCGTTAATCGATAATATTTGTAAAATGTCGATATTTAGTGTAGGTTTATGATGTCAATAAGAAAATATATTGATGAAAAAGCTTACAAAATCCCAAAATCTCGACCATGAAACAACTGTACAATCTCGTATACCTATTTGGTATGCTTTCCTTTGCTCAGCCACCTAATGATGGCTTTTATAACAATAGTTTAGAGGATGATCATTTCAAGATTCCAAACTCTAATAACATAAACCATGCGACTATAAATAGTCGTACCTACGAAACTTATTTTAAGGCAACCTCTACAGTTGCACGTCAAGTGATCTTTATGGAAGGCGGTAATGACCGTGCAATTTTCGCCTATATTGAAGGTGATTATCTAATAGTAGGCGCTCACAATAAAAACGATTACACACCTGAGTGGGATGGTACTTTCTTCCGGAAGCAAATTGCTCCAGATACATGGTATCATGTCGCATTGGTATTTGATAATGCCCAACCTCCAGTTAATGACCCTATAGGCGTATCTGATAATACGAACCTAAAATGGTATTTAGATGGAATCTTGCAAGATGAAAAAGCTGGATTCCAAATTGGCGGAACAGGAGATCATGATGAATTATTAATAGGATTTAAAGATAAAAGACTCTGGTTTCCAAATTGTGGAATTTGGACTTCAGCAGGCCTATCAGAATATTGTTTCAATTCTACTATAAACGATAATGGAGGAAATGAATACTATTTTGACGGTTATTTATATGGTTTTAGAATCTGGAATTATGCTAGGTCCGCTACACAGATAAATGATAATAAAAGTAAACTTATCTTACCTACAGAAGATATAACGCTTCTTGCAGTGCTCGATGGTGACACCATTACTTACCAAGATGATAACTCACTTTTACAGGATGAGGACAATGCAAATCCTACTACAACAAAAGAATGGGAAGGAAATGATTCTGTTGATTGGACCAATACCCTTAATTGGAAGAACGGATTGGTTCCTGATGATTCCAAACAAGAACCTGTTTTGATCAAGAATGGATCAACGTTTTATCCTGAAATCTCTGGAACTGTAATTGTTGGCGATATTGAAGTTCAAGCCGGTGCTAACTTGACCATAAAATCTGATCAAACCTTGGAAGTTGCCTACGATGTGCTTAATGATGGTAATTTTACAATCGAGAATAATGCTTCTTTATTCATTCGAGAAAGCAAAAATGTAACAGGTATTGGGTCATATAGCATTGAGCGCATAACGCCAGATTATCCTCAGGACTATTTCTATTCTATCTGGTCAACACCAGTTACTGAAGTAGATTCGGAATTAGGAACAATTTTCACAGACGACATAGATGCCTTTAAATATGATGCAAGCCAGAATCCTTCAGCATACGTTTCTGTCCCAAAGACAGAAGCTATGGAGGTTGGAAGAGGATATTTTATAAGGTCCAGCACAGGTGCTGGACTTACTACGCGAACATTTACCGGTACCTTGAACAATGGAAACATTGTCGAACCTATTTATTTCAATGGCCCTGCGGACAATTTTAATTTAATTGGCAATCCATACATTTCTGCAATCGATTGGCTTAAATTCCAAGAGGATAACAGTGCGATTTTGAATGGGACAGCCTATTATTGGCGCCAGACTATGACAGGGGTTAATAATTCAGTCGCAGATTTCATCGAATTCAATTCAACCGGGTCTAATCCACCTGGAGCAACTAAGAACATAGGATCTGGTCAAGGTGTCTTTGTTAAGTCGATACAAGCTGGAGACGTAACATTTAAATCTCAACACAAGGTTTCAGGAAATAATGCTCAATTTTTTCGAGCACCTGAGGAAGATACAAATGCTGGTCGCTCATGGTATAAGATGTCTGGTGATAGTGGATTCGCAACTATATTGGTAGGTTTTGTGCCAGGCGCAACCGATAATTTTGATACGAATTTTGATGGAGAATTCGTTAACGAAGGCGTTGCAATTGAATTCTATAGTTTAATTGGCAATGATAAATATGCTATTCAAGGTCAATCAGAACTCATTCCTGATGTCAATAGAGAAGTTCCATTGGGAATTGAGGTCGTTACAGCTGGAACATATACGATTTCTATACTTGAAGAATATCTTAATCCAGATTTCAATATCATTCTGGATGATACTTTTGAGAATATACAAACAGATCTTCGTTTAAGTGATTATACATTTAATCTGGCTTCACCAATTGAGGCGAATGATAGATTCGTATTAAGATACGTGTATAATCAAACTTTAGGTTTGGAAGACATTAGCGCAACTGATTCAGACATCAAGGTTTTATTCAGGAACAGCAATCTAATTTCGATTGTTGATGGCGAATTACAGCCCTCTAGTATACAGCTCTTTGATTATTCCGGTAAAAGCATCTTATTGACCGATTACAAGGAAACATTGCCAGTCAAGGGGTTAACTACAGGAATATATTTGGTAAAATATGCATTTGAAAACAAGAATTCAATTACCAAGAAACTATTAATACATTAAAATTAAAAAGTATGAAAATGAAGAAAGTCGCAATTATTTGCGGCTTTTTTTGTTTAAATTTGAATACAAATCAAGAAAAGTGAAAGCCTGTAACCTACTTCTTCTTTTCCTTATTACCATTGGTTCTTTTGCCCAAACCACTTGGGATGGAACTTCTTGGTCAAGTGGAACACCTGATAATACAATTGATGCCATAATTACTGGAAGCTACGATACTTCATTGCATGGTGAATTCACTGCAAAGAATCTAAGTGTTGCGGTAACAGGAAGTATTATCGTTCAGCCTAGCACTAGTATTACAGTGCATACAAATTTGGACAATCTAGGGAGTTTTACGATTGAAGACAAAGGCACCTTGTTGATGATCGACGATTCAGGAACTGTTTTCGGTAATTATGCTGTAAACAGGGATACCCCTGATTATCTAACAATAGGTTGGACTTCTTTTTTCTCTTCACCGGTTATCGAAGACGATTCCAATATCACGTCAATATTCAATTCTAGTGATGTCATTTTTTATTGGGATACAAGTATAAGCCCGACTAATTGGATATTTATACCTCATGAGGAAAGCCCAGGAGTTAGTAATAAACTAGGTCTAGGAAAGGGCTATGCCGTACGTTCAGATGTGGAAACTGGTGTCATAACCAGGACTTTTACTGGTGAATTGAACACTGGCGACATAAGCGTTCCTGTATATTATTCGGATTCTTCAACAAGTCCAGGACAATTTGGATATAATATTGTTGGCAATCCATATCCTTCCGCAATAGATTGGTTTGCTTTCAAGGATGATAATTCTTCAATATTAAGTGGCACGATGTATTTATGGAGACAACAAGCTACAGGAGGTGTAAATCATGCATCAAGTTACATTGCCCTGAATGCATTAGGTGTAGTGCCCTATAATTCTGCAAATGAGTTCATTGGTTCAGCACAGGGATTCGTGGTCAAGACCAATTCGGATAGCAATGTGGTTTTCAAGAATTCTCATCGTGTAACCAATAATGAGCAATTCTTCCGCAGTGGCAATAGAAGGAATACTGACAATAATTCTTGGCTGAAAATAGAAGGAGCAGGAAACAAGAGTACCATTCTTGTTGGATTCCATGTTAACGCTACAACGGGTTTTGATAATGATTACGATGGCATTTTCATTGGAGGAACTGATCCATTACAATTGTATTCCTTGAATGGTACAGATAAACTTTTGATCAATGGTCTTCCAGAATTAGTAGCGCCAAATGATGTATCGGTTGCATTAGGCATTAAATCTGCAACGACAGGATCTTTTACCATATCCCTTGAAGAAGAATTCATCTCCCCGGATTTCTTGATCAAGCTCGAAGATACCCAGGAAATGATAATTACTGATTTACGTTCAATCGATTATACTTTCACTGTAAACAATACGGCAGCAAACGAATCAAGATTCGTTCTATATTACGAATACGATACATCGCTTAGTAATGATGATGTGCAAATCGATGAGAATAAGGTTAAGGCCTTTTTTAAGCACGACGAACTGAATATTATGGTTAACGTAAATAGGTCACCAAGTTCTATGTCCATCTATGATCTAATGGGTAATGAGATATTAAAGGGTGCATTCAATTCTCGGACCTTGACTTATGGTCTTTCTTCAGGAATTTATCTCATTGAGCTCAACTTCAAGGAGTATGGGAGGGTTTATAAAACGGTGATAAAACAATAAATCTGTAAGAAAGCACTTTAAAAACTACATTTTATCGATGAAAATGGTATATTATCGATAATTATATTCTACTTGTTTTCCAAAACCGAAACTAACCCATTAATTATCGCGATATTAGTTCTAGAATTTTATAAGAGTTACGATCTTCATAGATAACTCGTTTAAGATTGATTGATTGATTATTTAAAACCTCGACTGATTATCGAGGTTTTTTTATTTCCTAAGGTCTTTAGAAGATTCATTTACCTTACTTTTCAATTCATTTTTATAGTCTTGGATCTTTGCCAATATCGCTTCATTTGATGAGCCCAGAATCTGAGCCGCAAGTATTCCTGCGTTCTTGGCACCGTCTAAGGCAACAGTTGCTACAGGGACACCGCTTGGCATTTGAAGGATTGATAATATTGAATCCCAACCATCTACTGAATTTCTAGATTTTACAGGAACACCTATAACCGGAAGTGGCGATAAGGAAGCCACCATTCCTGGTAAATGTGCTGCACCACCCGCCCCGGCGATAATTACCTTAATGCCATTCTCATGAGCATGAGTTGCATAATCGAACAATTTGTCTGGTGTTCTATGTGCTGAAACAATATCGATATCGGTCTCAATACCGAATTCCTTCAAGATATCGATAGCATCCTGCATTACCGGTAAGTCGCTTTTGCTTCCCATTATTATTCCAACTTTGCCCATAATTATTTACTTATAACTTTAATACTTCTCTTAACTTTTTCAGCAATCTTCCTTGCCTCGTCAATATCCTCATTTATAATGGTAACATGTCCCATTTTCCTGAATGGTCTGGTTTGCTTTTTGCCATAGATATGCGGAGTGACTCCTTTCATGGTCAATATTTCATCAATTTTTTCATAATGGACGTCGCCAGTATGACCTTCAGCACCAACCAAATTTACCATTATTCCTGCTACTTTGCTTTCTGTGCTACCTAGTGGCCAATCAAGAATAGCTCTGAGATGTTGCTCAAATTGCGAGGTATGGCTAGCTTCAATGGTAAGATGGCCTGAATTATGTGGTCTTGGGGCCACTTCATTTATAAGGATTTCGTCGTCTTGGGTCTGAAACATTTCAACAGCGAGTAACCCGACATGTTCGAAAGCTTGTGATGTTTTCATTGCTATCAACTCCGCTTTATGAGCAATTTCCTTTGGAATTCGTGCCGGGCAAATAACATACTCTACCTGATTGGCTTCCGGATGAAACTCCATTTCGACCACGGGATAGGTCTTAACATGTCCTTGTCTGTTTCTCGCTACAATAACTGCCAGTTCATTCTTGAAATCGACTAAATCTTCAACTAGGCATTCTACATTTGGGATTTCGTCTAGATCAGAATATGTTTTTATGATCTTCACACCCGTTCCATCATATCCAAATTGAGCACTTTTCCAAACGAAAGGAAAACTCAATGTCTCATGTTTTATAGCTGTAAGTATCTCGTCTTTATAAGAGAAACGCGAGAAAGGCGCTGTGGGCAGATTGTGATCTACATAGAAAAGTTTCTGTTTGATCTTATTCTGGATCGTACCAAGCATTTCAGCATTGGGATAAACCAATTTGCCTTCTTTTTCCAAGGCTTTAAGAGCATCAACATTTACATTCTCGATCTCAATGGTAAGTACGTCAACTTTTCGACCGAATTCCATTACTATATTGTAATCCATTAGATCCCCAACATAGAACTCGTTGCTTCCGATTTTGCAAGGAGCATCTTCAGATGGGTCTAAAACGCAGGTGTAGATATCGAATTTCCTGGTTTCGTTAAGAAGCATTTTACCTAATTGTCCACCACCTAGTATTCCTAACTTGAATTTTGAAGAAAAATGATTCATTAATCGCTTTTATTATGATACAAATGTAAAGTCTTTAGGGCTTAAATCATAAATCTATTTGGTATCTTTGCACGCGTAAGTCACTATATACTTAATCCTGTAATGATCAAACTTCATGACAAATTTTTCAAGCCGTTTATTTCTGCAGAAGAAATAGATGAGGCCGTGAGAAAAATTGCTATGGATATTGCTGATGAGCTTCAGGATGAAGTTCCTGTATTTGTAGGAATATTGAATGGGTCTTTCATGTTTACAAGCGATTTTGTTAAGGTGTACCCAAAACCATGTGAGGTCACTTTCGTTAAGCTCGCTTCCTACGAAGGGGTGAAATCCTCTGAAGACATCCAAAGACTAATTGGTTTGACCCAGGATCTTACTGGAAGGACAGTTGTCATTCTAGAAGACATCATCGATTCAGGCAGCACACTGGCCGAGGTGCATCGCATATTCGAGAACGAGAAGGTCAAGAAACTTATTATTGCTACTCTTTTTTATAAGCCAGAAGCCTATAAAAGGGATTTCAAACTGCATTATGTTGGTATCGAAATCCCAAATAAATTCATTGTAGGTTATGGATTGGATTATGATGGCTTAGGTCGTGACATACCAGAAGTATACCAAATTTTAACAACACAACATATGACTAATCTAGTGCTTTTTGGCCCTCCTGGAGCTGGAAAAGGGACACAAGCGAATTTCTTGAAAGAAAAATATAACCTGGTTCACATTTCAACAGGAGATGTTTTCAGGTACAATATAAAAAACGAAACAGCTCTTGGTATGTTGGCAAAGTCTTATATGGACAAGGGTGAGCTTGTTCCGGACCAAGTGACGATCGACATGCTGAATGCCGAGGTAGAGAAAAATACAGATGCTAATGGATTCATATTCGATGGATTCCCACGAACGAATGCCCAGGCAAAAGCTTTGGATGAACTCATGGCAAGCAAGGATTCATCGATAAATGCAATGATAGCTTTAGAGGTTGATGACGATGTTCTTGTAAATAGGTTATTGGAGCGGGGCAAAACCAGTGGAAGACCAGACGATTCCAACGAATCCATTATAAGGAACCGAATAAAGGAATACTACGATAAAACCGCTGTTCTCAAGGTCTATTATTCTTCTCAGGACAAGTATTATGGTGTTGACGGTATAGGCAGCATAGAAGACATCACAGAGCGTCTATGTAAAGTTATTGACGGACTCTAGGAGAAGTCAAATTCTTTTCTCACCTCATAAATAATCAAGAATGACCGAAGGCAATTTCGTTGACTATGTAAAAATACAAGTTGCTTCCGGTAATGGAGGTAAAGGCTCAGCGCATTTGCGTCGAGAAAAATACATAACCAAAGGTGGTCCTGATGGTGGAGATGGCGGTCGTGGAGGGCATATTATACTACGCGGTAACCAAAATTTATGGACACTTTACCATCTCAAATTCAAAAGGCATTTCAAGGCAGGTCATGGAGGTCATGGTGGCAAACAAACAAGCACCGGAGCTGATGGACAAGATATCTATATAGATGTGCCTTTAGGGACGGTTGTTCGCGACTCAGAGACCAACGACATAATTTTTGAAATCACCGAAGCCAATGAAGAGAGAATCGTTGTTGAAGGTGGCAAGGGTGGCTTAGGCAACGTGCATTTCAAGAGCCCAACTAGACAAACGCCACGATATGCTCAGCCAGGAATTCCGGGTGAGGAGAAGAAGATCACGATAGAGTTAAAGGTTTTGGCCGATGTTGGCTTGGTTGGTTTCCCCAATGCCGGTAAATCGACTTTATTATCGATGGTCACAGCAGCCAAGCCTAAAATAGCAGATTATGAGTTCACGACATTAAAGCCAAATCTAGGTATTGTAGAATACCGTGATTATCAATCATTTGTAATGGCGGATATTCCGGGTATTATTGAAGGTGCCGCAGAGGGAAAAGGACTTGGACATTATTTCCTGAGGCATATCGAACGTAACTCAACCCTGCTGTTCTTGATACCTGCTGATACCGATGATATTGGTAAGCAATATGAGATATTATTGGATGAATTGCGACGTTATAATCCTGAAATGCTGGACAAGGATCGACTGATTGCCATTTCAAAGAGCGACATGCTGGATGATGAGCTCAAAGCGGAACTTAAACAAGAATTGGATAAAACACTGCCTATAGAATACATTTTTATATCATCAATCACTCAACAAGGCATTACTGAGCTAAAAGACAAGCTGTGGGCTATGTTAAATGATTGAAAATAAGTTGAAATTTGAGTAACTTAACTTGAAATTCCATACTATGAAAAAGCGTATTACGCTCCTTATTTCAATTCTGGTCATTTCATGCGCCCCTATCTACGTTAATTATGATTATGAAACAGGAACGGATTTCAACCAATACAAAACCTATAATATGTTTTCTGAGATGCAAACAGGCCTTAGTGAGTTGGACACTAACAGACTGCTCGACGCGATAGACCAAACGTTGCAAGATCAAGGTTTCTCAGTATCTGATTCTCCAGATTTTTATGTAAATGTTCAGAGCAGTGAATTTAGAAACAACACCCAAAGTACGGTTGGCGTTGGTATTGGTGGAACCGGACGCAATGTTGGCGGAGGTGTAAGTGTTGGCATTCCAGTTGGCCAATCAAGTATAAGCAGAGAACTCATTTTTGATTTGATTGATGCCAAAAAGGACCTTTTAATATGGCAAGCAGTCAGTGAGAGTAGTTTTAATCCAAATGCAACACCAGAAAACAGGACTGAACGATTAAAAGCAATTGTTGCTAAAGTGTTCTCTAAATTCCCTCCTGAAAAATAGTCATTGCGTTAACTTGTTGTTAATGTGATAATTTAGTCCCTATTATTCCATTATTTTGGTAGAAACAAACTGATCAATCATGAAAAAACTAGCGCTTTTATTCGGCATTGTGCTTACCTGCTCACCACTATTTTCGCAAAGCGAAATAAAACCACCAAAAGGATATTCACATGATATCGGAAACATGATATCAATGCTCGACAATCTTAAACAACGAGTTGAGAGGAATGTCTATAATTTGGATCAAGAGGGTACGGATTTTCTATTGGATGATAACGCCAACAGCCCTGGAGCCATTATTTATCATTTGGCAGCAACAGAAGCGTATTACCAGGCTTACACCTTTGAAGGGCGTGGATATAATGCTGAAGAAAAAAAGAAATGGGATACTGCATTGAATCTTGGAGAAAAGGCCAGACAAGAATTCAAGGGAAAGCCAATAAGTTATTATTTGGAAATATATGATGAGGTCCGTAAAAAGACCAAGCAGCTATTGAAAACCAAAGATGACGAATGGTTCGCAGAAAAAAACGGTAATATGACCAATCATTGGGCGTGGTTTCATGTTATGGAGCATCAGGCCAACCATATGGGGCAATTGGCAATGATCACCAAAAGGATAAAATAAAAAAAGAGGCTTTTCAAAGCCTCTTTTTTTTATCCTGCCAATAGGTCTTTGAACTTGTCCTTATAGCCAAACAAAACGACAATGTTCAATATAAGAAGTACTACAGCTCCAGCACTGTTAGCTGGGTCTAATGTTAAATGAAATAATAATGCGTTTACTGAGACACTCATTAATATCAACGCTAAAAGAGCTCCATATTTATTAAAGATGAGTGCTAACCCAGCGACGATTTCAACAATAGCCACCAACATCAAGGTTTTAGAATTAGTTAATGCCTGAAAATAGGCTCCTGCATCACCAGAAGGTGCTTCCATTGGAATGAAAGGAGCAAACTTGTTAATACCGAAGACGAGTACAAAAATTCCAAGAAGTATTCTCAGAACCATAAAAACTTTTGAATTCATAATAATGTGATTTATTAGTTAGTATTGA